>CAYGKU010000001.1:0-3616 GCA_964350745.1 uncultured Candidatus Saccharibacteria bacterium
AACCGTAGCCGAAGCGGCCTACCTAGCCTCACTTCCTCAATCCCCCACCTATCTTTCCCCGTACGGCAACAACAGAGACGCGCTTGATGCCAGACAAAGACTGGTTTTAGAAAGAATGAAACTTCATGGTTTTATCAGCGACGAAGAATATGAAGAGGCAGTAAATACCGAGGTTGAGTTTCAGTCTCAAGCCGTAACCGGCATCAGGGCACCGCACTTTGTAATGTACATCCGTGAACAATTGGTAAAAAAATACGGCGAAGAAGCTTTGGCAGAAAGAGGTTTGAGAGTGGTTACAACCCTGGACTGGGAACTACAACAAGAAGCTGAAAAAATAGTCGCCAAACACAGCGAGACCAACAAAGAACGCTTTAGCGCCAACAACGCCGGACTGGTGGCAACTGACCCCAAGAATGGTGACCTGTTGGTGATGGTAGGATCAAAAGATTACTTCAGTGAAGATATCGATGGTAACTTCAACGTCGCTTTGGCCTCAAGACAACCAGGGTCGTCCATCAAACCATTTGTCTATGCCACCGCCTTTAATAAAGGTTACTTGCCGGACACAGTAGTATTTGATGTCAGAACTCAATTTTCACCACTTTGTGAACCTTACGCTTACAGCTCAGAATCACCTTGTTATTCTCCAAACAACTACAACAACAAATTTGTTGGTCCGATCAGTCTACGCAACGCGTTGGCGCAATCTCTTAATATTCCGGCAGTGAAGGTTTTGTACCTAGCTGGTGTTAAAGACACCCTAAACTTGGCTTCTTCCATGGGACTAACCACTCTAAACGACCCAAAGAGGTACGGTCTGACATTGGTACTAGGAGGCGGTGAAGTGCGCCTAATGGACATGACCTACGCGTATGGTGTTTTTGCTAACGAAGGAGTAGCCGCCACCCCTAGAACCATCCTAAGAATAGAAGACGTAGAAGGAAATGTCATTGAGGAGAACGAAGTGGACACCAAGAACGTTCTCGACAAGAACGTCACCTACATGATAAGCGATGTTCTTTCAGATAACGTCGCCCGCACCCCGCTTTGGGGATCAAACTCTCTTATCAATTTCCCCAACCGTGACGTAGCCGCTAAATCAGGTAGTACCAACAACCTACGTGACGCCTGGATCATGGGCTACGCCCCCAACCTTGCAGTGGGGGCATGGGTGGGAAATAACGACAATTCACCAATGGGAGGCGGTCTTTCCGGACTAATAACCACTCCTATGTGGCGAGAATTTACTGACTTCGCCCTAGCCAAACTACCGGAAGAAGAATTTAAAAAACCAACCATCAACAAAGCTGGCGTAAAGCCGATCTTAAGAGGAGAATACTTGGATGTCAGTAGAGTATTTGAAATGTTGCAGAAAGACGAAACGATCGACATCAATCAAATATACAATAACGTCCACACTATCCTTCATTATGTTGACATCGACGACCCCACGGGACCAAACCCAGTCAATCCAGCCGCCAACGATGATCAATACCTAAACTGGGAATACGCGGTACAAAAATGGAAAGAAGAAACTTACAATATTAGAGAAAGCAGTAGTGACAAAGACGAAGACTCCGAGGAAGACGCCGGTAACGACGAAGATGAGAGCGAGGAAGAGGAAGAAGATTAGAGTAAAACACCTATATTTATAAAAACAACCGCAAACCAGATCGTGTTTGCGGTTGTTTTTTGTTTTTACAAAATATGTTTAGGGCAATTTTTTGCCCCTAGTCTATCCTTAAGTTCGTCCAGAATAGCCCTATTCTTCATTTTAACCTCTTGTTTTAGTAAACTCGACGCTTTTATCGCTAACACCCTAGAGGAGGGTGTATACTCGACCTGACGCTCTGACAACTTGATATTTGCCACCTCCCCGATCACCCTAATACTTTCCAGTTCCACTGACTTTTGCGGAGGCTGAAGAATGTTTTTGTATTTAGCAAACAGATCTCCCACCCTCACCACCTCTCCGTGCTTTTTAAACATAAAACTATCTATTCATCGGCATCACCAAATAACGTAAGGTATGATCAGAAACACCGGTTATCACCAATGGTCGACCCAGACCGGAAAAATGCAGCGCTATACTATCGTCAGAAATATGAGAAAGAGGCTCTATCACATACTGCTGATTAAAATTCAAAGACAACTCCTCTCCCTCCACCACCGCTTTTATTGTGTCAGTGATATGACCAACCTCATTGTTTTGCGAAGAGACTGTTACACTACCTTCAGTCAGCGCCAAAGATACCTGCATGAATTTATTTAGAAAGACAGAAGTTTTCTTAAAAGCGTTCACTAGGTCACTTTTTAATAAAGTCACATGAGTAGCGTATTCCTTAGGAATAAGTTTCTCATAATCAGGAAAGGACCCTGAGACCAAACGAGAGGTTATATATACTCCTTCATCCTTAAAACTGAGCGCGCATTGATTATCGGCCACGATCAATTCAGGATCAGTCTGAAGCAAGTCGCAAATACGAGCCAACTCTACCGCATTCTTTTGTGGCACCAAAAAAGAATTCTCCAAAATAACCCCTTTTTGCGGAACAGTTTTTTCCATCAACCTAAAAGAGTCAGTGGAAACAAAAGTTAGTGTATGTTCTTTTTTTTGTTGAATATAAACACTACCAAGCTCCGGCTTGATCGTTGATTGCGATGCCGCAAACGCCGTAGTCTTAATTCCCAAAGAGAACAGTTTACGGTTTAAAGACATACCCACTCCTTCCAAAGCTCTAATATTAGGGAATTCATCGTCAGGTATGGATTTGATGGAAGTGTTGGTTTGCTTTGATTCAACCAACAACACCCCTTCCTCTACCCTAAGAAGAACTTCGGGTTGTTTTATGTACTGGATACTTTGCAGTAGAGTAGAGGCTGGTACAGCTATTGTTCCAGTCTCGTTTATTTTACCTGGAATTATCACTTCAACACTCAACTCTAGATTAGTGGCTTTCAGAGTTATCTTCTCTTCACTTACTTCTATATAGACACACTGTAACACCGGCAAAGTGACGTGTTTGGTGCTTATTCTGGAGATGAGATCTAGAGCTTTTACCAGTTGTGGATGTGGGGTTATTATTTCCATATTTTAATCTATTCTACTCTTTATTATTAGGGTTGTGGAAGTGTGCATATGTCAAAAATATGTTGTATTTATAATGATTATTTTATAAAAGTAATCAACAGTTACCTTTGGTATAAGTGTGGGTTGTGATGAATAACCATGTGGAATAACTTCAGTCTGTTTATTATATCAACACCTAACAAAAGTTGTTAGACCATATGAGGTACTTTCCTACACCCTAAATGATAACTTACTAACAATTTTTTGGGTAGTTTTTCCCAAGGTTGTTAACATTCTAATGTCAACACTTACTTACTAAAGACCGGATACCTTTAGGTATCCGGTCTTTATAAAAAGTGTCCACAGGGTTTTGTTTATTTCAACAGCATCCTGATCTGTGTGATCTCCTCTTCAAGTTCCGGGTCTGACTTTATCTCCAGCTTCACTTTTTCACAAGAATGAATAACGGTAGTATGGTCTCTTCCGCCTAGCTTTTTACCAATAGCTGGGTAAGAAACCTGAAAATCTTCTCGTAAAATGTACATG
>CAYGKU010000001.1:3626-23459 GCA_964350745.1 uncultured Candidatus Saccharibacteria bacterium
ATGATTATCTGACGAGGCTGCACGATCTCTTTCCTTCTGGGCTTTTCGTAAATACGGGCTTGGTCAATATCAAAATAACGAGCCACCTTATCAACTACATCAGAAACCGCCAAGGTCTTGCGAGGACGTGAACTGTTCTTGATGATCGACTTCACTTCGTCCAGGTTCAGGGTTCGGCCAAGGAGTTGTGATTGGCACATGATAGTGTTTAGTGCTCCTTCTAGTTCCCTGATGTTCCCTTCTATGGTGTAGGCTAGGTGATCTACTACGTCATCTTCTAGACTGATGCTGTTCTGGGCCGCTTTGGCTTTTAGGATGGCAGCTCTTGATTCTAGGTCTGGGGCCGGAATATCAACGATCATTCCTTGAGCAAAGCGAGACATCAGTCTTTCTTCCAGTCCGGAAAGCAGAGCTGGGTGAACATCGCTAGAGAAAACAATTTGCTTATTGGTGTCATGAAGAGCGTTGAATAAATGGAACAACTCCTCTTGAGTTTTTTCTTTGTTAGCCAAAAACTGCACGTCATCCATGATCAAAACATCGTACTGACGATATTTATCTTTAAAGTTATTGGCAGTACCGTTTTGGAGTGAGTTGAAATAATCGACCGCAAACCGTTCACTGGTCACATAAAAAACCTTTTTTCCGGTCTTTTTAACTTGGTTGCCCACGGCTTGGATCAGGTGGGTTTTACCGTGTCCGGTCTTACCATAGATAAATAAAGGGTTGTAGCTAACTCCGGGTTTATCAGCTACGGTTTTAGCGGCTACATTAGCTAAGGCGTTGTATGGTCCAATAACAAAAGTTTCAAACGAGTATTTCGGGTTCAGATTATCGCTTTTGTTGATGTAATATTCTTCAAGTGGCAGTGAAGCGTTGATGGTCTGGGTTTTATTGGTTTCGTTCTTACGGTCGCTTCTTTGTACTACGTCGTATTCTACGCTACGAATATGAGGGTTGTATTCACGCAAGGTTTTAAGGATCATTGATTGGAATTTATCCTGAAGCCAGTCTCGCACAAAAACACTGGGAACCGCCAGGGTCACCGTTCTGTCGTCTAGTGACAGGATGTAAGTGTCGCGAAACCAGGTTTTGAAGTTTGCCGGAGTGATCGAAAGTTCTATTTTTACAAGCGCATCATCCCATAGTTTTTTTACATCTACATGTTCGGTGCGAACGATACTGTTGGTGGGTGATGGGTTTGAAATTTGATTCATGATCTTTCAAGTGTTAGTGAGTATATGCATTATACCTGTGAAAATTGTGCTGTAAAAGTTTTTGAAAAATATTTTTATAAATAAGATTTTTTTGAGTATCAAAAAATGCAACTGTGAATAAACTGTGAATAAGTTTATAACAAATTCAGTCCTTACTCAATGTCTACCCCCCCCACTTGTTTTTGCTATGGGGACACGCATTTCTTAATGATAAAGAAAAGTGCTAAATGTGTGTACATAGTACCGTTGCCTATTGAATTATTAATATATTCATGTATAGTTGTGCAATAATTCAAATTCAAAAACTTATATGAGTAAAAGAACATATCAACCAAGCAAAAAGAAACGAGCCACTACTCACGGTTTTTTGGTGAGAAGCGCTTCTGCTACCGGCGCTAAGGTTTTACGCGCTCGTCGTCGTAAGGGCCGGGCTCAACTGACTGTTAAGAAGTCTGTATAGGTTTTACAGCTTTTAGCTAATATAATAAGAGCATAGAATTGTATGCTTAAAAAAACCGAGCGATTGGACGATCGTCTATTTAAAGAGTATTTTACCACCGGAAAAAGAAACCATAATACTTACACCACTATTATCACCTCTTCTTATTCTCGACTTAAGGTGGCGGTGGTGGTGGGAAAAAAGGTGTATAAACGAGCGGTTGATAGAAATCGTCTCAGAAGACAGGTGTATGGTATGGTGGAAAAGATCAAACAAAACAAAGACCTGACAGGTGTTTTTATTATAATCTTAAAACCTAAAATATCGAGCTTGAGTAATAGAGAGCAAAAAGCAGTTCTTAATAAAGAGGTTGGATTGGTTTTAAAATAAAGGTAGAATAGCGATTATGTTTAATTATATTTGGCACACGTTTTTTTTCGACCCGGTATACAACGGGTTGATATTTTTTATTGATATTATTCCCGGGGGTGATGTGGGGTTGGCTATCATCGCTACGGTGGTGGTGGTGAAATTGATCCTCCTCCCTCTTTCCATTAAGGCGGCCAAGACCCAGCGTATCATGCGCGAGATCGAGCCTAAGTTGCGCGAGATCAGAGAAAAATTCAAAGATAAGCGTGAAGAACAAGCTCGGGCTATGATGGAGATATATCAGGAAGCCGGCATGAATCCATTCGCGGCCATCTTTTTGATCTTGCTACAACTACCGATCATTATCGCTCTCTACTTCGCTGTCTATAGTGGTGGCGGAGTGGCTTTGCCGGAGATAAACACAGCTCTGCTCTATTCTTTCATTAGTTCACCAGATCTGGTCAATATGAATTTTTTGGGTGCGGTTGATATTTCCGGTAAAAGTGCGGTCTTGGCGCTTTTGGCCGGTGTAACCCAGTTCTTTCAGGTGAAGGTGTCGATGCCGGAAATGAAACCGAAAGAGCCCGGAGCGGCTCCTGATTTTAAAGAAGATATGATGCGTAATATGCAGTTGCAGATGCGGTACGTGATGCCGGTGATAATTTTCTTTGTGGCTTACTTTATTTCCGCGGCTATCGCCCTCTACTTCTTTGTGAGTAACTTGGTGGCGATCGCACAAGAGTTTTATGTCAGAAAGCATCGGTAGTAAAGGTTGGGTGTTGGTAACAGGTATTTAAGTGTAAAACAAAACCTTGTGCGATCGCACAAGGTTTTGTTTTTTTGTTGGTAAACACACTATTCTACAGCACATTGTCTATCTGCTGGGGGTGTTTCCGGAGGAGGGTTGCATTCCACTACTCCCTGGTTGGCGACTCCACCGCCGGCCCCACAAGCTGCTACTTGGGGATCGCAGTCATAATCTCCGCCACCGCCATTGGCTTTGTCACACAGAATTTTTTCCGGTGCGCAGGCCATCTTGGTGGGTATAAGTTGACATTGTCCGTTGTGTTCTAGGGCGTAGAAAGGTCCTGGTAGTCCTTGATCTGCTTCACATCTGGATTCGGCGGCGCTACAGTCGTATTCAACTACAAGACCTTGTTCTCCTACTACGTTGTTGGGAGTACATCGGTATTCGTCTTTGACATTACTCGGATGTCGACTTTCTGGGGTAACGATACACAAGGATTGTCCGTTGGGTCCTTGGCCGGCTAGATAGGTGCCGTCATAATCAGGATGGTTTGTACAACGGTTTTGTTCGGTGGCATTATTCGGTACCACATTGACACTGTCTGTTTTTGGGTTGTAGGCACCACCCAAATCTTCCGCCTCTGCCGGTTCCAGCTTGTCTACAAACACGCTGGTTTGGGTCAGTTGGGTATTGATCACTCCTAGTATCAATACCGCCGCGATCACAATAATAAGACCGACAGTGGCGTTGTAGATGTCTTTTTTGGCTTCAGACTTATCGGTGACAATATCGGTCAACATCCATTTAACACCGGCGATAATGATCTTGATGACCGCTAGTAGAGCGGCAATTGAGATAGACAGGGCGTAAAGAGCGTTGATGTACGAGTTTATGTCGGTGGTGTCATCAACTCCAGGGATGCCAACCAGTGGTTCGTACACTTCTTGGGCCAGGCCCACAAGTGGCAAAAGCAAGATAGAGAGAATGGCGAATTTTGTGATCTTAGAATTCATATACCCAAAGTGTATTATCGTTCTTGTTGATAAAGTATACCCCAGATCCATCGTTGGTGGTTGTAAGGTTTGTTATATCAACCTCCCTACCACTGTCTTCAAAGGTGTCTATTAGCGGAGTAGTAAGACCATCTTCCTCTATTTGCCAAATAGTATCTTTAAACCTAACTTCTCCTTGGTACCAGCTGTCAGGATAGCCGTCGTTTATCTTTATCTTTTCATGAGCGCAGATGGCGGTTGTTTCATCCTTAAAATCACATTTTTCAGGCAAGGATATTATCGGCAAAACCTTCCTTTCTCCGGTCTTTTTGTTATAGATGGAACTTTCCACGGTCCGGTTCGTGGTCTTGGTGTAAACTGTGTGGTCGTCATTATTAAAGGCTGTTAAACCAAAACCTTCCACCGGCAAACGTGACACCTCGCTACCGTCTATTTCGTACAAATATCCTTCCAAAAAGTAAGAAGTTTTTGGATAAGAGAAGTGTTTGTCGGTACTGTTCTTACCCCACTCAACGGTCGCTTCATGAAATGGTAGGTCAAAGATCTTTTTGGTCAAGCCACTGTCCAGTTTGTAGCTGTAACCCACCAACCCCAGATCCTCTCGCTTGGTATAGAGCAGCTCTTCTCCATCACCAATACTGAATTGGTCAACGGTAATATCGAGGTCTTCGATCGTTATATCCGCGGCGTTGTTTGGGTCAGTCTTTCCAAGGGTTAATTTGGTGTTCTTGGTGTTGCTTTTTATTCCAATAGCTACAAAGTCACCAAGTGGAGAGAGGTCAGCTTCGACTGTTCCTGGAATGGTGGTGCCGGACAACCTCACTTCTTGACCGGTCTTCGGGTTTACAGAGTATAAGTGTCCGGTTCCCATTTCTATGTAACGGACGACTGGATCGTTGTTGTTCATTTCTTGGTAACCAGCCACCGCCTTTACTGTCAGTTGTCTTAGTTTTTTGCTGGGGTCGATCTCCGGTAGTTCGTTATTGTCCAGATTTCCCATTTCTTCCCCGTTTTCGCCCAAGTTTGAATAAGTGCCCTCAGGTTCGGTTGGTGATTTGAAGAATAGTAAGTAGACCCACACCAATATCAAAACAAATATGATCAGGGACGCTACTATAATTAAAATTGGTTTATTTTTCATAATTTGTTTAGTAGTTTATGTTGACCGAACCCTGCGCTCCTTGAAGTGCCCCATCCAAACTCCTGACGTGAAAATCAACCCGAGATTTTCCTCGCCCCCCTTGTCTCATTAGGGTTAGTTGGTAAGGGTTGGGGTTTATGTTGGGGCTTCTGGCGCCGTCGATCTTCCATTCGGTCAAGGAGGGTTGGTTGTAGGTAAGAATATCCAAGAAGTAAGGCTCCGCCTGGATCGATCCGGCATTGCTGATCAGGCTCAAAGATCCTTTAATGGGAAGATGTTCAGGTCCGTAAAGTGGATTGATCTCATAGAATACCATCTTCGGTCTGACCGACGGAAGTAACACGTCTCTTCTGGCCACCACTTGCCCCGGACCATTGCTGACTATCAAGGATACGATATTTTCGGCGTCATAACCAAAAGTAAACGATATTTTGTATTTTCCTTTAGTTGATCCACTCTCTACTACTTTGTTATTGACTTTCCAGTAATAATTAAGGTTTTCAGGAGAGATCTGCCCTCCGTTTATTACGGCGGTGAGGTTCACTTCACTGCCAAGGCTGGGTAAGGGGCGACCTTTGTAAAAACTGGGAACTCTGGTTTGTGGTTCGGCTATGATGTCTAAATAGACCGGCTTTATCTTGTGCTCAATGGTCAAAGGGTTCTTCCCTGGTATCTCGAGTACAGCCGTGAGTGTCATGGGGACGTTGGTGTCTCCGGTAACAAAGTCAATTTCTCTTTGGTTGGTCTTATCCTCCATTTTTTTGCCGTCAATATACCAAACCACTCCCGAAGCTTGGTGTTGCTCCGTGAAGTCGTTTATGGTGGCAGTAGCTTCAGAAAAAGGCCCGGGGTAGCTCGGTTGAAGTTCTATGGTGGGGGCTGAGCCACCAAGGTTGTTGTTTATGGAGTTGAGGGCGGTTGATAGGTCAAACTGAGCAGAGGTGAGCAAAGGGGTGAATAATATAGTTAGGGCCAATACTAAATGTTTCATACATTTAATAATAACAAATCAAAACCCAAAAAAACGTCAATAAACCACTATTTTGGGTATTTCCATACTGCCGCCATCCATAAGGCCATGAGAGGAAATAGATTAACTATCGGTATCAAGCACCCGATAAGAGCGGTCAAAAAAGTACCCTTTTTTAATCCGGCGTGAGTACCACCAAGAGGCTTTAAAAAAGCCAGTTCATACTGAAAGAGAGCGGTAAAAAGCGAGACTGTAGCCACAACGGCCGCGATGGCGTGACAAACAACGAATGCGTAGAGGCTGATCTCAGCTACGTCGTGTCCGGTGGCGAATTTTGCGATCGCATCCTCAAAAAAAGCTACCCCTCTTTCGTACAAACTTTGTTCACTGTGTAGGTTTCTGGCGGCGCTGTAACCTAAGAAGAAAACACCCAAAAGCGCAAAGACTAGCTGGATTATGTAGACTGTCCCGTACCAGCTGGCGATCGAGGCTGTTACCGCCCCGGCCTTTATTCTGGACTTGGGTTTTACTGAACTTAGACCATCGGCTGCTTGTTTCAGTTTTTTTACCGGCACCTCCCTTTCAGGGATACTGATACTGGTGACATCCACGTTGTAGGTGGGATCGTTAGCAGCTTCCAAATTTTTTTCTCTGGCCTTTACTATTCTGATGTTCGAGATCGACTGCATCCCACTCTGGTTGTAGGTGATGTTGAATTGCTGGTCGGTGGTGGGATGTTCTGGTAAGGGTCTTTCGTCCAAGTATGACCAGTCGTCGTTCAGTCTGGGTTTGGTATTGTTTTTGGTTTTTGCCATACTTTAATTATGGAAGTTTAGCCACCTCTTGAAGCTTGTAGTTCCCTCCTAGCCTCTTTGATCTGAAGGAGTTGGGATGGGTCTGAGGTAATGATCTGATCTTCGGTATACGAGGCGATCACTTTAATGGCTACGTGCTTCAATCCGGCAAAGAAGATACCTTCTCCCACATTAGATTCCAGAAGTAAGAATTTTTCTTCGTCGGTCAGGTTGAAGGTCTTTTGTAGGATGTCGATCGAGGTTGGTGACTGCTTCATGAGAAATTGAAGTGATGAGTTGGTGATCATCGGTACTCCGTATGGTGAACGAAGGAAGTCATCGACGTCTTGGGTGATGGTGGCGATCCCCAGATAATACTTTCGACCTCGTTTGGCCAAACTGAACAAGAAAGAAGCGGTGTCTTCGGATTTCATCATCCACCAAGCCTCGTCGATCACCAATAGTCTTTTGGTCAATCTTCTTCTGATCGCACTCCAGATAAAGTTGGTTACGATGTACATGGCAATGGTCTTGAGTTCGTCTTCCATGTCTCGCAAAGAGAACACGATGAACTTCTGGTTGATGTCAACGTTGGTCGGTTTGTTCATGAAACCTGACCAGGTTCCGGAGGTGTATTTCTGTAGTCTGGCCATTAGTGAGTTACTACCTTCCATACCGGCCAAAACCATTTCAAAGTCAGATAATAGTGGTGGTTCAAGAGCGGAGAAATCAGCGTCGCCGGTAATGTCTTTAAGAGCGTAAGTTTCTTGAATAGCCAGGTCCAAAACAGTCTCCTCTTCCGGAGTTAGCCCGCCAAACATCAGTCTGAAGAGACCGATCAGTTCGATCACGTGAGTCCTGAGAATATCTTGAGGATCCTCGTCGTCTTGCGGTGCCGGTAGGTCAAACGGGTTGATGTGGTGGTCCGAAGATAGTGAGATGTTAAAGAAACGACCGCCGGTAGCTTCAGCCAAGAACTCGTACTCACGCTCGGGGTCAAGTACGATCACTTCGGTACCAAACATTAAAGAACGTAAGATCTCCAGTTTCAAAGAGTATGATTTACCGGCACCGGAAGTAGCGAAGGTGACGGAGTTGTAGTTGGTGAGTGAAAAACGGTCGAACATCACTAGTGAAGAGTTGTGACGGTTTACCCCATAGAGGATACCGGTGTCTGAGGTCAGGTCAAAAGAAGTAAAAGGAAAGAAGCTGGATAGAGGTGAAGAGTTGAACTTACTATGTACCAAGAGTTTATCTGTACAGATCGGAAAAACACTCTGCATACCCTGTTCCTGTTGAAAAAGAGCTGGTTTCAGATAGATCAATTTAGCATCCAAAATTCCCTTGATGTCGTTTTCAGCTTTGTCCAGCTCCTTCTCGTTCTTGCCGTAAATGGTGAGATAGAAGCCAACGTTAAAGAGCTTTTCTTCTGATTGTTGCAGTTTGTCTCGCAGTTCTTCAAGGTTGCGGTAAGCAGCTTCCAGTTGCGGGTCGCGTACTTCCCCACGTTCGGCTTTCATGTTGATCTGGCTCTGTACTTCCGCCACCTTCTTTTGGAACTTTTTCAAAGTATCGGCCGTGTCGATGGGGTGAATTACTATAGAAACATCAATTTCTTTTTCGATATTCAAGATCGGATCCATCCAGCCAACGTTAAGAAAGTGGGGGTAAGCTACCGCAAACATGACTCTCGCGGTCATACCACTTAGATTGATGTTGCGTGGACTGATGTTGATGGCGGAAGGAGCGATGACATCGATCAGGGTCAATAGTTGATTGTCCATATCCGGCAGGTTCGGATCCTTGTTGGGTTTTGGTTGTAAAAAATCAATAAAGTTGTTCATGGTGTTATTTGGTGATTTCCGGTGCTGATCCGACGGAATCAGCGGGGTTGTAAATATGGTAAAAGAATTCGACCAGATCATCGTTTTGTAGGGCGATGGTGCGCACTCCAATACGTGACAAACCTTGTTCTACTATTTCAGCCCGTTGCTCTAATTGAATTCTTTGTTCTTCAAACTTGATGTCGGAAGGAGTTTTGTTGTTATTGCCTCCCAAGGAAAAGAAGGAAGAGAATCCTTTTTTTATGTCTATTGGTGCCGGAGAATAAGGTATTATCACAAAGAAGTTCTTGCTCATGATGTCCACCTCTGAGGTAAAGGTGCTGATAAATTCGATGTATTCTCGTAACTGGATCCGCATCAGGTCGTTGTCTTGGTCCGCTTCTTTCCCTTTTAGCATGTCAATGTAAGGCTCAATGTTGAGGCGACGAGACTGAACGTAAAATTGCAACGAGAAATCTAGAGTGTTTAGAAAAGCTTGGAATTGTGCCAAAATGGCTTGTTGTTCGTCGCCTGACTTTAGGGCAAAGTTCACCGAAGAAGCCAAAAGGATCTGACATAATTGTCCGGTCTTAAGTATCACTACCCCGTCTTTGATATCACGGACGGCAACAAAATCTTGAGTTGATGCGGTGGCTTTAGGCATAATTATCTATTGGTTTTTTTGTAGGGCTTGCATTTCTAATCTTCTGGCTAAAGAAGCCACATTTTGTTTTTTTGGTTTCTGTGCTCTGGTCGGTGTTTGGTTGTTGTCTGTGACCGAAGCGGGAGTGAATTGGTTCTTGTGAATTATTTCTTCTTTCTTTCGCCATAGATATAGTTTTTTACTGCGACTGTAATTCAAAACCGCTTCTAGGAAAAAAGAGAACGGTCGGTTGTTTACCGGATAAAAGGCTAAGGCAACTGCTAAGATTATTACCGGTATACCAACAAGTATGAATACAATAAATGGAATATCAACAATGAACAGAGTCACTCCCAAACCTATTCCTCCACCAAGGTACAAGAATTGTCGCCATGATAATGGACCAAAGATCTTATCTTCGATCTCAATGAATTGTGGAACCTCAAACTGCATAATCTATTAAGTCTATTATACACGTCCAACCCTATGGATCGGTGGTTTTTTATACAGATGTTGTGAGGACCTGACTTGTTTGGTGTTAGGCTGTATCTGACTCGGATTCCCACCTCAGATCCTCTTGCATGGTGCGAAGTTGGGGTATTTTGTCCGGTTCCGGTCTTGCGGTATTGGGGTCGACTATATCAAGCGGTTTGGAGTTTCTGGTGACGCAAAGCAGTAGTGAGGAGAATACTTGATCAGCTCCCGCTTCCGGTTTGATCTTAGTGCCGATAAAGTTCATCAGTTCACTTTCTTTTATCAAACCAAGTATCATGTAGGTGTACAGAAGAATGAACTCTTTTCGTAGATCGCTTGATATCGGATATTGCAGAGCGAGATTGTCGACACAGGGTATGGCAATATTTTGATCAATGATCTTTTTTGTATCCTCATCAGCTTCCATGTAGGCTGATTGAAATTTTTCCCAAGTTACTTTCATAATCTTATATTTTTATATCTAAACCAAACTGAATACCAAAAACGCTGTTTTCCGACCAATTCTTCCACATAGCTCTGATGTTGTCGTCGGTATTTTTGTCTCCCAGGTAGGTTTCCAGATTGTTCTTTATTACGTTCGATTCTGCGTTTGTAAGTGGTTCTGATTTGATCTTTTCTTCGATCATTTCCGGAGTCAATAAAGAGACTGTTTTAGGGTCGGTTATACTCACTGCCACCACTGAGCCTTCCGGTTCCGGAGGGAAGAAGTAATTTGTTGTATTGCGGAAAGCTTCTTGAACCGGGTCCGGTATAGTCATTTCAATAGCAGTAGCCAATAAAGAGGCTTCCTTTTGATCAAACCCCAGTTCTTTGACGATAAATTCTTCAAGACCAGACTTGTCTGTAAAGAAAAGTAGGTACATCATAATGCCGTTTTCCAGTATATCGAGATTATCTTCATCAAATTGGTATTTTTCACCAAAGATCTTTGCTACTTCAGGAGCGAAGTCACTGGCGGCAAAGTTGCGGTATTCAGTGTCTAGGATGTTTAACCTGTCTTTAATGATCTGGTTCGTCATACTTATGTTGTTTGTTTATTATCTTCGTTATCGCTTTTACTTACCCCGCCACTATCTTCAGAGTCGAGCAGTTCTTTCTCGGCTTGTTTTTGGATCTTGGCAGCGCTTACTTTCTTTTCTTTCTTCATGGCAACATAGCCGTCACTTCCGTAGGTTTTGAGCAGTTCTTTGTGTGCTTTTTCAGCGTCTCTTGATAGTGATTTGACACCTATAGCTCCAACGGCAGTTGGAGCCACCAACATAACTCCACCTGCCACAGCCCCTGCTCCGGCTTCGTAAGCAACCGCTCCTCCGGCACCTAATCCGGTCGCTCCACCACCTGCCACGTATTTCTTGAGGTTGAATCTATCGGCCTCTTTCTTCTTTCTGTTAGTTAAGTCGATCTGCCTTTCGAACTTGATGGTTGATTCTATTCTGTCTTCTAATTCATTTTTTTCTTTCGTTAGTTTTGTAAACCCGATCTGTTTTGTTTTTAGGTCTTTTTCAGTGGTAGTTATAGCGTCTTGGATCGCTGATTTGTCGGCATCATCTGCTTCCTCTAGCTGGTTTCGAAGTTGCTTTAGATTATTTTGATTATTCTTTATGTCGTCTTGGGTCTTATTATACCCTTTCATAAAGTCTTTATGTTTTTGGTTGTCCTCTATTTTCTTCTGAGTTTCAGCTAACCGGTTGTTGTTCTCGTCCCTGGTGTTGATGGTTCCAAGGTCTTTGGCTAGTTGCATGGTAGACTTAGTCTTTTCTTTCTGTCGTTTTTCATAGCCACTAGCTACACCTCTGGTGCCTCTCCAGGCGTATTCACCGAGCTTGGAGTTAGCTGCTACTTTCTTAAATCTATCACTGTTTACCGCCATGCTGGCGCCATAACCCACAGTGCGATTGAATGATGATTTGGCACCACCTACGACCACGCGAGTGGTTCCCCTCTTGGCTTTTTGTACTCCACTTTTACCCAAAGAAATGGCGTAGCTGGCGCCGTCTGCTCCCATTTTCTGCGCTACAATGACGGCCGCGATCAGGAAACCGGCGGTGATAAAGAAGAAAGGTAAGGTGGTGCCAAAAGCTTCACTAACAGTGGCGCCATCCTTAAAAAGATCGGTGTATTGTGGTTGGCCTTGGAGGGCGGAAAATGAGTCCAAGACCACAAAAGCAAAATACAACATCAAAATATAGGCCGGAGCAAAGAAAGCTCTTCCCAAAAATCCCTTCCAGTACATCTGACTGTAACTACTCATGGCCGGAAACACCCAACCAAGGAACATCACCGGAGACAGTATCATGTATAAGTTCAACACTATAAACCTAATGATCAAAAGTATTCCCCCGACCGCAAATACAAAAGCCGCGATTATAAAAAGGATCATGGAGAATATGATGTAGGCCCAACCACCTCCGGCCGCGATCGCTTCAAGTCCGGCCGCTCCGCCGGTATCAAAAGCGCCCTGCAAGCCAAAGATGTTCAAGAATGCGTCTGAGATACCGATATCACCATCAACTGTTCCGTCGGGAAAGGCGTTGGCTACTTGAGTAGCGGCGATGTTGCTGAGGTCAACGATCGCTTTAACAAAGAATAGGCTGAAATTGACCAATAAAGCCGCCAAAATAATGTGCACCAACATTTTTTTGGGTTGAATGTCGCCACTCTTAAGGATCATTTGAAAACCGATATAAACTAGACCGAAGATAAACAGCAAGTTAAAGAAGTCGCGCATGATCACCCAGAGGTTGTTGACGGCAAAGCCGATGCCGATGTTGTTGAACTGGTTACCAAAACCGACCACGTAGTCGGTTATGCCGGCGTTTAGTAACATACCCGCGTAGTAGACCATGGTTCCAAATACAGTGGTCACTACCGACCAGAGAACTTTCTGAATGGTGCTGGTTTCCTGTAGGATCTCCCCTACCGCTGTTGGGTCGGCGTCGCTGGCGTTGGTTACAAACAGCGGTAGTAGTACCAGTATTAGAGTTGCCAGTATGAGAAGAGTGTTTCTTTTGTTTGGTTTAAGTAAAGTCATGTTTTACTAACATTCGTTTAGTTGCGCGGCTGTGTCCACCCATTCGTTTATGATCTCGTTGGCTTCTTCTTCGGTGTGCAGGGTTCCTCCCGGAGGAAGCATGCCAACAAATTGGCCTACTGCCCCTATTATGTCGCCGCTTAAGGCTCTGGAGCGCACTGTTTCCAGTTGTTCAATGTTAGGTCTTACGTCCTCAGCGATCACTCTTCTGGCCTCAACCGCTTCGTCATAGAGACATTTTTCTTCCAGTTGAGCTAATTGTTCTGTCACCTCTCGCATGAGTGTGGTTTGCATTTCATAGTATGGGTTGTAGGCGGCACCTAGAATGGAATCCCAATATAGTTTCGAGTCTTCTATGTCGCCTTCTTCGTGGAATGTGGTTTGTGGTTCCGGTGGCGGAGCCGGAGCGATCGGCTCTTCTATGATGCCATTGGTACGAGGCATTATCACCTCGGCTCTTCTGATGGCATCAAAGTCGTTATAGACCAACTCCGGTTCTTCGTCTCCATCCAGTCTGGCCAACAAACCATTAAGAAGAGCGATATTCTCAGTAATTTGTGGTATGGTCTCTCCGTTTATCTCCTCAACGGCCGCTGCGGCTAGGTCTGCTGGGTTTGGTTCAACCAGTAAAGTTCCTTCGACAAAGGCTCCACCTAAACCTGAAAGTTCTTCCAGGCCGGGTAGGTAGTTGTTGGCTTCAGCCAAGTATCTCTCTTCAATTTCTATGGCTCTTTGGATTTCTTCTCTGGTAGCCTCTTCGATAGCAAGATCAGAAATAAGTTCTTGCTCGAGACCGACTCCGTCTGCAAAAGTTTCTCCCACAAAGGCCTCGCTTCCTTCGACTGATCCGGCCAGATCAGCTTCGGTCAGTGGTTGGGTGTAGCCGGAGTCACCGGTTAGACCAAGGAGACCGGCGGTACCATCAAGGGCTTGGACAGCCAGTTGAGCGAACAGAGCTCCGATGATCTCATTGATCTCGTCGGCCGCGATGAGTGAGCGTCCGCCGGCGGATAATTGAAAGTTCAGGGTTTTGGCGATCACTTCTCCAGGGCTTGATACTACACACTCTTCTCTGGCAGAATCGGCCCAAAAGATGACCTCACAAATCTTCTTGGACATAAAACCATCACCAAAGGCTACCATTCCCATTTCGTTTCCTTGAGCGTTGATTATTCTGATGGCGGCTTGAGACTGCACTTCAAGCAATTCACCGTAGGGAGAATAGATGGCCGGACGTGAAGTGACACCGTACCAAGCGTCCCAGCCACCATCAAAGAAAGCACCGGAACCGCGGAAAAAGTTCTCGATGTTTGTCAGGGCTCCACTAAGGGTACAGGTGCCGTAGATGTGCCCTCTTCTGGCTTGGCTGTAAATAAACTGCATAGCCAGCTGAATATCCAGTCTAAAAGGAGCACATACCATCGAAGCTAAGGCACCGATTTGGTGGAGATAGGAACCCATCAGTTTATCGGCGATCTCTAAGGTATAGCGCCGTATATCTTGCACGAACATGGGGCTACCCTCAAAACCACGATTGATCCAGTTGACGATATCGGCTGTCATTTGTGAGATTATCACCCGAGCCAGCACCCAAAAAATACCGTCCAGTACAAGTTCTTTGTAATGAAGTGCGGCTTGGAATCCGGCTATAATGGTGTCTTGTACTAACTGAGCGGCCGCTACTCCGTGTTGCATTAACTGATTAAAGGAAGTGGCTTCCCCACCAAAAAAGGCTTCGGCCTTGTCTATTTTGTTAACCGGCTGAGGTACATAAACACTGACAAACACAAAGCTAAAGGCAAACAGTAGCATCAGGATCTTTTGTGTTATCAGGTGGAAAGTATTCATGGTGATTTATTATTGTAAGGTGTCGAACTCGAAGTTGGGGTCAAAGACATTAAAAAAAGCGGCTGAATCACCCTCTTCAAATACTCGTTCGTGTTTTTTAAGAGCGAAGTACATGTTTTGCAAGGCCAGCCTGAGGCCGGTAGCGTCATCTTCGTAACGCTTTAACCTGACCAGGGTCAGTAATGGATCTTCGTGGACTTTATACATAGCTACGATGTCTTGGTGATAGGCGTTGTAGACGTTTATCAGATCCAGGTGTTCTTTAACAAAGGTTTTTGGTACCGGAATGTTAAGGGTGGCGTTTCTGGTATTGAGATAAATATCAGCAATGACCTTGAGTTCATCAAGGTCCTCCTGGCTTGGGGTGGGGCTTTCCAATACATTCTTTAGTATTAAGAGTTTATCCCTAAGGCCCTGCACATCATTATCCAAAATGGCGTTAGCCAGGGCGTTTCCGTAATTTCTAATGTCTTGATCTGCAGTGTCCTTTGAAATTATTATATCTTTAATGCTATAGATCTTGTCTCCGGACTGAGCCTTGATACTGTCGGCGGTCTTTTTGACCATTTCTTCTTGAGAATCACCAAAGGTGCCGTGAGTTTTGGCTAGAACGGCCCTCTGGATCAAAGCCAAGGCGGCTTGGCCGGTGGTGGTTTCCGGTAGTTCATAGTCATCGTCTGTGCTGTTATTTAAAATAACCGGCGCTATGTCCACGAATTCTTCTTGCCAGTCCTCTACTCCATCTTGGTTGGAGTCGGTGACTTCGATGGTCGATCTTAGTGGAGCTTCGGAAACGATCGCTGGTTGATCTGAGGCGATAGTTGGCTGACCAAAGAAGTTGACAGCATAAGACACGGCTACAATAGCAAACCCAACCAAAAAGGCGCCGATAATTCTGCTTCTTGAGCTACCGTTCATATTATTTATTATATCAGGCGGTTAGGTAAGATAATCATATCTGTGTATATACCTGTGAATTAAATTGTGCAAATCATCTGTTTATCTTTTGTAGAACCATGGATTGTACTGGGGAAAAGTTACCGGAGTTGTTGGAGTGAACGGATCAATTTAAGCCAGATCTGCAGAGACAGGTCCTCCCCTCTTACGGTCTTTTCAAGCGCTAGTTCTTCAAAGATCTTTATCAGCTCAGTTTTTGGGTATTTTTGACTCAAATTGCCCAGTAATTGCTTGGTGAAGAAGATCTTCTTGTCTATATTTTGAAAATTTGTCAGATTGATGTTGCGGATGCTTAAAATGGCTGAATCCACCTTGGGTTTTGGTTGAAAATGGCCTCGACTGACGGTTTTTATGTATACCGGGTCACCAAAAGCCTTGACCGATAAGGACAAGAGGGATTCTTTTTTGTCCCGCGCGATGCGATATGCCAGCTCTTTTTGGATCAAAAAAGTGATGGAGACAGGTTGGGTTTCGTTGTCTAAGAACAATCGTAGTAAAAAACCCGATAAATAATAAGGAATATTAGCCACGATCTTGAACTCTCCTGCTTCTAAGCCTAGTTTGTCGAGGTCTGTTTCTCGAGCGTCTTGGTGGTGAATAGTTAGTTGTTTGGTGGCGATCTCGGTCGAAAAAGCGTTATTTAAAGACTCAATTACACGATCATCGGCCTCTATGGCTATTACTTTGGCTCCTTTTTTCAGCATTACTCCGGTTAGAACACCGGTGCCGGGGCCGATCTCTAAGACGATATCACCAGTCTTCACGTCGGCGGCCTCACACATCCAGTTCGGTACCACCTCGCTGGTCAAGAAATTTTGCCCCAAGGACTTTTTGTGAATAAATTTCTCAGTTACAGGTTCTTTTGGGGCTTTTTTGAGGTTGTTTTTCTTCATTTTCTTGAGCATACCTTAGATGTGGGTGGGGTGGCAAGTGTGATCGAGGTGGTTTTTTGGGTTGGTTGATAAGAGGGCCCGAAGCCGTAGGCTTCGGGCCCTTCTTTCCGTGACCTAATCTAAAAATATAGTGGTCTCGTAGCCGGAGTTGGTGTCACTGCCGATCGGATTGCCGCCTTCCACGTGTTCGGTACTGATATCATTCAAAAATGATGATGGCACATTCACTTTTTGACTGCCATAGATAGTACGCATGTGGGCGTAGGTCAAGAACACTTTTTTGGCGGCGCGAGTCAAAGCCACGTAGAATAATCGCCTCTCTTCTTCGTGGTCGATACCGCTATCGTCCAGTCGTTCGTGTGGAAACAGGCCTTCTTCTAAGCCGGAAATGAACACATAAGGGAACTCAAGACCCTTGGCCGCATGAACCGTCATCAGTCTTACGGCATCGTGCTCCTCTTGGTCTTTAAGCTCGTCTTGGTCGCTTTGCAGGGCGGCGGTCTCAATAATGGCTTCAACCGCCTTTTCCGGATCCATCTCATCGTATCTCTTGCCTAAAGTGACCAATTCTTGCAGGTTTTCTAGACGAGACAGGTCGTCCTCGGTGCCATTCTTCTTCAGATTGGCCTCAGTTCCGGTTCTTTTGATGATGAATTTTAAGGTTTCAGACAGCGGTTTGGTCCTAGCTTCATCGGCGATATCGGACATGATTTGGTCAAAACGATTAACTTTCTCCAAAATAGCCCCTTTTAGTTCTGACCTTCTCCCTTCAATCACCTTTAGCATGGTCACTTTGCCGATACCGCGAGTCGGTTCATTTATGACTCGGGCCAAGTCAGCGTTACTGCCCGGGTTTAGGGATAGTCGCAGGTATGATAATACATCCTTAACCTCTTTTCGTTCGTAGAACTTGGTGCCAAGGAGTTGGTACGAAACTTGGTAGTTCAAAAAAGCTTCCTCCAAGACGCGGGATTGGAAATTAGTCCTATATAATATAGCTATATCGGAAGGATTGACCCCGCCCTCGATCAGAGATTTGGCGGTCATGGCGATGTATTCCGCCTCATCATTACCGCTCATGGCGGCGTAAAGAGTGATCTTGTCTCCGGTTTCGTTGCTGGTAAAGACTTCTTTTTCTGCTCGAGTCTTGTTCTTTTCGATCACTTTATTTGTGGCCGCGATGATGGTCTTGGTGGAGCGGTAGTTTTCTTCCAGTAATATAGTGTTGCTTCCGGGGAATTGTTTTTCAAACTGGAGGACGTTCTTGATGTCTGCTCCCCGCCAAGAATAGATATTTTGGTCGATGTCTCCTACCACACAGATATTTCGCCCCTCTCCCACTAGGTGTTTGGCTATGTTGAACTGTACCGCGTTGGTGTCCTGGTACTCATCTATATGTATGTAGCGGTAGCGTCTTTGTAAGGTTTCTCTAACGTGAGGAAAGGTTTTTATCAGGTGTAGGGTCTTTACCAGAAGATCATCAAAATCAAGGGCGTGTTCTGTCTTTAAAATATTCTCGTAGTGCTCAAATACGGTGGCCGCTACCTGATCGGGAAAACTATTGGCTTCAGATCTAAATTCTTCCAAGGTCTTGGCGTCGCTTTTGGCTTTGGATATTTTGCTTAAGATCTTTCGCGGTTCGAACTCTTTGGGGCTGTAGTCTCCTTTTTCCAAGGCTTGTTTCACCGCCTTGAGGCTGTCGGCTCGATCATAGATAGTGAAGTGACGACGTAGACCGAGTGTCTCATGAAACTCGCGAAGCAACCGTACACCTAGAGCATGAAAGGTGGTGACTACCGGCACCGAATCGATCGCCGCTCTTTCTGAGGGTGGGTATTTTTCTATTAAAGCCACTACTCTTTCACGCATTTCTTTGGCGGCCTTGTTGGTAAAGGTGACGGCCAGGATGTTGTGAGGAGCAACTCCTTGATGGATCAGGTGAACAATGCGATGAGTGATCACTTTGGTCTTGCCTGATCCGGCGCCGGCTAGAATAAGTAGTGGACCTTCGGTAAGCAGAACCGCCTGTCTTTGTTTTTCGTTCAAGCCTTCAATGTATCTGGGATTGTTGCTGTCCATGTGAGGTATTACTATAACATGCGTAGGTTTCATCCATGAGTGTGAATGGTCGATCTTTTGTATAAAAATTAACCTAATTTAATTAGCGTTATTTAAAGCCGGTTTGTCAATGATAATTTCTTGGCTTTAAATAACGCTGATGTGATCATGGAAAAATTATTGTGGAAAATGTGAATTCGTCAATTGCTCTTATTTTTTAGTTTAGTATTATTAGTTTCGTGCTAATTTGGGAGAGTTGTGGGATCATAAACAAACTCTCTTGTTTCCGAAAGTTTCCGTAATGAATGACTGGCGGTGAGACCTTAACGAATTAACTTATTAAACCGAACGAAGAAGACTCTGGCTCTAAAAAATTAAAGGGGGGAGAAGGTCAGATGACAAAAGACGCTCAAGGAACGGTATCAATATACCGTGTTGCTATTGAATATATAGCAGTTTTGATAATAATTGTACTACCGCTTTCGGTTCATGCGGGTGTTTTTGATGGAAGTGTAAAAAAGGATAAGAAAGAAATTTCCGAAGTAGTGATGCCGGAAACAGAGGCGGAAAGCACTCTTGAAACACCGGTATTATCCGCCCTTTTAAATCCAAATCCGCAAGGGTCAAGAGGCGGGGCTGAAGTGCTGGTAAACGATGGCGCTTTAGTGTCGGTCGGCCCGGTCAGTGAAGACGTTATTTCAAGCTCAAGAACATCCTCTGGTGAGATCAGTATCTATACTGTTCGTGAAGGAGATACCCTCTCTCATATTGCTGATATGTACGGCGTGACCGTCAACACCATCCTTTGGGCCAATGATATGACCAAGGCCAGTAGTATCAAAGAAGGACAGGTATTGGTCATTCTTCCGATCGTGGGAGTGCGTCATGACGTGAAAAAAGGTGATTCCATTGCCTCTATCGCTAAAAAGTATGAAGGTGACGCTGATGAGATCCTTTCGTACAACCAGCTTGATAGCGCTGAAGATCTGGTGGTCGGCTCGACTATAGTTATTCCGGGTGGATCAATGCACACCGCTCCGGTGGTAGCCAAAGCTTCTCCGGTCAGAACCTCAGGATCTTCCGCTTCCGCCGGTGGTGGCTGGCTGTCTCATCCGGCGCCGGGGTCTGTTAGAAGTCAGGGTATTCACGGCTATAACGGAGTAGACCTGGCCGGTGGTCACGGTTCGGCTATCAGAGCGGCGGCGGCCGGTGAGGTGATCGTCTCTAAGAGTTCCGGTTGGAATGGAGGTTATGGGCAGTATATCGTTATTCGTCACTCAAATGGCGCGCAGACCCTTTACGCTCACCTATCGAGTAATCAGGTCGGAGTTGGGGCTTATGTATCTCAGGGTCAGGTGATCGGTGGTATGGGTAACACCGGTAAATCTACCGGT
>CAYGKU010000001.1:23469-77343 GCA_964350745.1 uncultured Candidatus Saccharibacteria bacterium
CTCCATTTCGAGGTTCGTGGTGGCAGTAATCCGTTTTAGACGTTGGTTTGGATGTTGGTGGGAATAAAAGCCCGGCGCCGCAGGCGCCGGGCTTCAGTTATATATTTTTATACAAAGGAAAACTGATAGTACAAACAGTTCCCACTCCTTCGGTACTTTCGAGCTTTATGTCCCCTTTCATCTTTTCAACCAGGGCCTTAGCTATGGGTAGTCCCAAACCCGAACCCTTTTGGTTGAGGGTGTTGGGACAGCGGTAGAATCTATTGAAGATATTTTTTAAGTATTCTTCCTTTATTCCTATCCCGTTATCTTCAATTTTTATGATCGCGTGGTTGGTGTTTACTTCTAAACTGATCTTTATAAATTTATCTTCACGATCCGCCATGTATTTCATTGAATTGCCAATTATACAGTGCATCAGCTCTTCGATTTTCTTTTTGTTTCCTTCAATGAAGATATCTTCTTGTATATTTTGCTTAAGATATATGTGATTTCGATCAGCTATGATGATGGTGTATTCAAATATTTCGAGTAACAGTTCACTCAAATTTAGAGGGGTGATGGAAAAAGATTCTGCTCCCGACTCCAGTTGTGACAATTCGAGAAAATCATATATAAAGACAGAAATATTATCAGTTACCTTCTCAACATTTTTTAAATGTGATTCAGGTATATTTTTCTGACGAAAAACCTCCAGCTCTCCCTTCAGGACTGTTAAATAAGTTTGAAGGTTATGGGATACTTCGTGAGTTATGTATTGTTGGTGGGTGTAGGCGTTGATCAGATCTTTGGTTCTGCTCTCCACTTTTTGTTCCAACATCCTTGAGTAATTCTTCAATTTTTCGTGCAGTCTGGCTCTACTGATGGAAGTGTTTAGCTGGTGTGCCAAAGTGTTTAGCAATTTTAGATCATATTTATTATAGATATCACCTGATATTTTTTCGCCAATCTTCATGAAGCCTATCTTTTTGTTATTTGCGGTTAGAGGTATGACTATTTCGTGATCTTGACCCTCTTCTTTTTCTTTTTTTCCGACGTTTATTTTTACATACTTGGCCCTAAGGGTGTTTTTCAATGTTTCTTCTACAAGATATATGATCTTTTTGAGTTCAATATTATTATCAAGTATATGACTGAATGTTTCCATGGCTACTGAATAATCATAAGTATCTTTAAAGAAAATGTCGTCTGTGGTTCTTCTAAAGAACTTTTCTAGGTACGGGGTTGAAAAGATGGCGATGATGGTGGTTACGATGGAGCTTATTAAATTCAGATGAGTTTTTGAGAAATCAAACAAGTTGCTGAGTGTTAGCAGGGTTGTCAAATAAAAGAATATTATCAGCAACAGCAGAACTGAGTACACCAAGCTTCTTTGTAGTACTATACGTAGATCTAAGAAACGATATCGACTTATAATGAAATACATAGCATAGACCAATACCAGAGCAAAGGCTGGTCCGAGACCATTGAAGTAGTAGATAGAAAAAAACACCGGAAGAATTAAGTTTGATAACAGTCCGATGACGAAAAAAAATAATATACTGTAAAAAAGATACTTGATTTGTTCTTGAACGATCAAGGGGTGAGATCTTTGTTTGTATTTCTTCCACAAGATAATGATGGGAGATATTAAAAGGTACATTATTCCTATTGCGTACAATAAGGTCAGCGGCCCGTTGTCTATTATGATATAACTATCCTCCACTATGAAGAAAGATCTGAATAGCGCATCATCAATAAAGGAGATTATTAGTAAAAATATACCTAGTAGTAAGGGTAAGAAAACAGTTCTTCGTTTTGGTAGCTTGTCGTCTGGAAAGATCAGTACAAAGTAATATTTTGTTAATGCCAATAAAGTCGCGGTGGCAAAAGACCACTGTACGGCTTCTTGGCTATGTTGCTCTAGTATCATCAGTACACTAAGTGCCCATACTATGAGGCTTAACAAATGAAAGAAGAGAAGTTTGTGTAGTAGGTTGTGGCAGGTTTTGGCGATTATGAATGGTATCAATAACCCGGCGCATAAAATGGCAAGTGATAATGATGCTTTGATCAGTAATGGGAAACCCAGTTCAGTCATACCGCTTTTGAATTATGGTCGATAAAAAAAGCGGGACGATAAATCGCCCCGCTAGATCACTAAAGTCTAACTCAAACCCTTTTCCTTCGTGGTGTTTCGTGCGGTTTAAAATCATACGAGCAGACAATCTTGTTTTGGAATCGCTCAACCAGTTTGTTTAATATAGCAGAGGCCTTACCTGTATTCAACAAATAAGTAACAGGGTCGTGCGCATCGTGCCAATTGCGATAATTTTCTCTGGTTCTTTCATCAAGACAGTCTATGCTGGTCTTGCCTATCTTTTTTGTGTCAAAACCCAGTTTTTCTATAGTTCGACACGATACGTCTATGCCGGCATATACTATATGGGTCATCCCCAAGTAGTGACCATACATAGCCGTAACGGCGATCAGGAAAGGTACGCACGTGGGACTTCTTCTTTCAACCACAAAAACACTCTGCTCTCCACAATTTACATCATCGGCAGATAAGTTTCTAAGCAGGGACAGGTCTTCCTTGAACAAGGGAGACCTGATCCTTTGGTTTAAGCCCATACATCCTTCTATCCCTTTTTTACTGGTAGCGTAAACAAAAATGTCAGGATAATTGCTTATTTTCAATTTTAAGTCTTCCAAATAACGTCTGCTTGAAAACTCACACAATTGCTGGTACATACTGGTGCCTCTAAAGGTGATGTTGACTAACTTCATTTTCGCCTCCTATTTTTTTGTGGCAATAATTAAGATCGCTTGATCAGCATAGGTTCTTTCCTTCTGGATCATGTTAAATCCTGATTCAATCACCAGCTTCTCAAGATCATCTTCGGTGAAGAAATTAAAAATTGTATCAGCTGCGATCTCACGATTGTATTTAGCTACTGATAACATTTTCTTAATGACCTCTTCTCCCGCTTCAGACAAAGCCTTTCTTATGAGTGTTTCCTCCCTTTGTGTTGAAGAGTGCGGATCGACCCAAAGCTCATCAGGACCTTTATCATCACAGTGTGCTTTTAAGATCATTCCATTGTCATAACCTTGCTTGGGAGTCACTAGTATCAGTTCACCGGCTGGTTTTAGGCAACGATTGATCTCATTTAGAAAAAGGCTTGGATCAGCCATGGTATAAAGTACATTGCAACTTACCACTACGTCACAAGTTTCGTTACGTAAGGGAAATTGTTTGCTAAGATCGGTTTGCACTAATTGGACCCTTTCGTCTTGGAATTTTGTCAGTGCCAATTCCAACATGCTGGGTGAATTATCCAAGCCGATCACTTTTTTGTGTCCTTTATCAAGTAAATGTTTAATGATATTACCGGTACCACAGCCTGCGTCAAGAACTAATCTGTTATCACCTGAAACTAGACCAGAAATGCTTTCGCACAGCTCCTTGTATGGTCTTAGTGATAAAAGGGAGTCATAACTTTTAGCATAGTTGTTCCATGAATCAATAGAAAAAGTCTTGGTAGACATTTCTTTCCTCCGTTTTGGTTGGTCAAAGATCAGATGCTGTTATTCCAGCGTCTGTATATAATTATGGTTATGGCACATGATAATTTATTGAGCTATAAATGAAATTTTACTCAAGAAAAGTTAAGATGTGTGATCAATCAAAACGATAGCCACGGCCGGAGATAGTTTTGATCAGACTGCTTTTTTTGTCAACTCCTATTTTCTTTCTAAGACTTAGAATATGGGATTCGATCGTATTTGAGAAAGGGTCAGCATTCATGTCCCATACGTGCTCTAGGATCATTCCTCTGGATAGAACGAAACCGCGATTTTCCATCAAGTACTGAAGTAACATGAATTCTTTTCTGGTCAAAAGTATCTCGACATCATCTTTGTGTACGGTGTGTTTCGTTGTGTCCAAAACCAGATCATGAGCTGATATAACCTCCCCGTTCATGTGTGGTTTTCTTCTGAGCAGAGCCCTTACTCTAGCGTTAAGTTCGGCAAGCGAGAATGGTTTTATCAGATAGTCATCAGCACCGGCGTTCAGAGCGCTAACTTTTATATCAGTTTCTGATTTTACGGAAAGGAACAAGATCGGTTCGGTGATATTGTTCTTTCTTATTTCTCTACATAGTTCCAGACCGTTCATCTTTGGCATGCAGTTATCAAAAATGAACAGATCGTATTGATTTATTTTTGCTTGATACAAACCGTCTTCACCGTCAGGAGCGGTATCAACAGCGAAGCATTCGGCTTCAAGATTTTTTTTAAGAAAATTTCTGATTTCTTTTTCATCCTCGACTATCAAAATTTTCATTTTATTTTTATTTCATATTAATTTTAACACTAGTTGAATGATTTTTAGTCACTATATGGATATTTGTTGTTAATTTAAAATAACCATGGAATTTTCACATAAAATATTCTATACGCTCATAACAGCGTTCTTGTTGGCAGTAATTGTTATTTTTACCTTTTCGGTAAAGGAAGGAAAAAGTTCCATCTTCTCAAAGAATGAAAGCTCGGCCTTTCTGTCTTTGCATTTGCGGGAGGACGGTCTTTTTGGTGTTGGAAGTACGACTGTTCTTTCACTTGTTCAGACAGACCGTGATCATTTTGTAATAAAAGTTGCTAGAAACGTAGATAGTTTAAACGCCGCCGAGATCGAGGTATTTTTTGACCCGGATCATTTTTTGGTTGAAGACTTAGTGATCGATGAGTCTTTGTGTGAGAAACGTTTTTTAATTAAAAGAGTAATTGATAACGATGAAGGAAGGTTGTTTTATCAGTGTGGTACTGTGAACCCTCAATCCTTTTCTGATATTACCTTGTCCAAGATCAAAGTAATTCCAAAGAATAATGGAACTTCAACCATCAGATTTGGATCAAATAGTAACTTGTATGTTCATGATGGCTTGGGTACCAAAGTGGACTTGAGTTATGGTGAATACGTGGTGAATAATCTGTTCTATTAAAGTTAGTGGTTGGTGATGGGGTGTGTTAAAGGAGTATGAGAAATGTAGTCAGCCCTGCGCCTTCGGCACAGGTCTTTGATTTTATATGTCGTTATTTCTCTGTTTCTGTGGTGAGGTTTTTCTACACCTGCACTCGATACTGCAAAGCTTCCAGTACATGTTTGCTTTCGATCTCTACTGCCTCATCCAAGTCGGCGATGGTGCGGGCTACCTTAATGAGGCGATGATAGCTGCGGGGTGAAAGGTTTAGTTTTTGGCTTGAGAGTTTGAGGAGGTCTGAGACTTCCTGGCTCAGCTTAATGCAATGGTCGATGTCTCGG
Source organism: uncultured Candidatus Saccharibacteria bacterium (assembly GCA_964350745.1). Classification (GTDB taxonomy): domain Bacteria; phylum Patescibacteriota; class Minisyncoccia; order Phycocordibacterales; family UBA918; genus OLB19. Next base: position 28,778 of record CAYGKU010000001.1, read on the forward strand.
CTGGTCATCTCGGCGTTGGTGCACACTCCCCTGTTTTGTAAACGTTGCTGTTGCTTGTTTCTGGCCTTAGCGATATTTTTTCTGGCTTGGTCGGTCTCACCTTCAGTGCGTTTGAGGTTGGTCAGGGTGTCATAGTCGACGTGCGGTACTTCGATCCAAAGGTCGATGCGATCGAGGATCGGCCCAGAGACCTTACCTTTGTAAGTTTCCACCATGGCACGTGCTAGGTCAGTGGTACCATCCTCGCTACCGCGGTAGGGGTTCATAGCTGCCACCAAAATAAAATCTGCCGGAAACAAAGCGGTCCCTTGAATGCGCGAGATACTCACTACCCTATCCTCAAGTGGTTGTCGAAGCGCATCTAAGCTTCGTCTTTCAAATTCCGGAAACTCATCCATAAAGAGTACGCCTTTATGAGCTAAGGTAACTTCGCCTGGTTTGGGGTTGGTGCCACCACCGACCAAGGCGGTGTGTGAAGCGGTGTGGTGTGGTGTGCGGAAAGGTGGGGTGGTGGTGATGGTAAGGTCGCTATCACTTAGGGAATGAATGGCGGTAACGGCTAAGGTGTCTTCGCGACTTAGGGGTGGCAAAAGTCCTTGGAAGGCGCGGGCCAACATGGTCTTGCTGGTGCCGGGTGGACCAACCAAGATGATATTGTGTCGACCGGCCGCCGCGATGGTGAGAGCGCGCTTGGCACTCTCTTGGCCTTTGATGTCTTCGAGTACCACCTTCCCTTCAGTCCAGTTGTCGTTGTCGATGTTGGTTACAGGGTGAGGTTCTATGGAGCGGTGACTTGGTCTGGCTGGGTCAATATGATCGACCACCTCGGTCAGGTTTCGGGCCGGAAAGATCTCGATGTCGTCTATCAGTGAGGCTTCCTTGGCGTTGTGGTGCGGGACGATGATCTTTTTGTACCCGTTCTTCTTGGCGGTCATTACTGCGTTTAGAACTCCTCTAACCGGACGCAGTCCACCATCAAGACCGAGCTCACCTACGTACAAAGTGTCAGGGTCACTTGTGATCTCGCCGGCAGAGACCAGGTAAGCGATCGCGATCGGCAGATCAAACAGGGGGCCTTCTTTTTTGAGATCAGCCGGTGAAAGAGAAATGGTGATCTTCTGGTTCTTGCTTTTAGGAGATTCGAAACCGGAATGTTTGATGGCGCTACTGACACGATCTTTTGATTCTTCGATCGCTTTGCCGGCTAGGCCAACTATAGAAAAAGAATGCAGACCTCGAGAGAGGTCTGCTTCAATGCTGACAATGGTGCCCGATAGAACATGAGGTTGAACTGTGTGTACTAAAGCAAGACTCATGTTGTGTTTGTTAAAGAGGAAGTTTATCTTCTTCGTCCATGTGAGCGACGCAAGTTCGGGCGTCCGGCTTGATCTTCAGGCGACCTTCTTCGATAGGGGCTTGGCTGATCTCGCAAATACCGTAAGTACCATTTTCGATCTTAGCCAAAGCTCTTTTGACGGATCGGTACTCGATCTCAAGTGTGGTCAGGGTAGATTGTCTTTCGTCGGAATCTTCCATTTCGTCAGCCTCACTGTTTTGGTCAGCTTCTGCGACATTCTCTTGATCTGGTACCGCTTGCCAGTCATCAGTGATGGGGTTGTGCACTCCTAGATCAGAAAGTTCTTCGGTTACCCTCTTTAATTTATCTTCTAGTTTCTCTTTGTATATTTTTGTGTCTATCATGAAAGATTTTTTATTTTAATAATTTGGAAAAGGTTAGACTGTTGGTGGTGATAATGATCGTGTTGGGGTTGATGTGTCCATAGATTATTCGTTCGTTACCGTCAACGTCTTCCAGTAGCCTTACATCCACTCCACCCAGCATTGCGTCAACAAACTTCAGTTCCACTTCAGATAAGGTTACACCTTCAGGTACGTTTGACGCAAGAACGGGCTCCAATTCATTATACATATTTTCTTCCCATACAAACATTCCTCCACGAGCAACGGCGCTGTCTTCTACTCTAAGAGCAATGTACGGTTCTATGTCGTTACCGCTTTGAATGTAGCCAAAATAGATATGAGTGATAGCTGCCATGAAGTTGGTTTCCAGCTCGGCTCCGAGAGCTGATAGTATCACGCTTGGTCGCACTAAGGTCTTGTTGTCCGCGGTGGCACCAAACGCCAGTTGTGTGATCGCCACCGAACGGTCATCTCGTAGATCTTTTATAGTTGAGACAATGGTTTCACTTTTTGGATTTGGTAGGTGGACTATTTTAAGGGGCGCTTCTATCAAGAACGGTTGTTCGGTGATCGGTTCGGTTCTGATAGGTGTGATATCTTCGTTACCTGACAGTTTAATGTAGAATGAAACTAAGAGAGATATGATGATGATAAAGAAGAAGACGCCAAAAACCAGTACATTTATATTTACCGAATATAGAAGTGAACGCAGGGTAGGTTTTTTCTTCTGCTCAATATTGCTTAAGGGGAGGTTGTTGTTTTTCGAACCTGTTTCGGGGGTGGTGGTTTGTGGTGTTGGCACTAGTTGTTCGCCTTCCGGTGAGATCGTACCAAGCGGATCATTTTCCTCTGGTGTTGGTGGTGAATATAGGTTTGCCGGCTCCTCTGGTGTGGCGGTAACTTGTGATGGGACGAGTCCGGCTGTCTCGGGAGCAACTGTAGGTGGTTGTGTTGGTTCGGTTACCGGTGAAGGTTTGTCGCTTGACCAAGCTGATGGGTTTTCAGTTGCCGGTAAAGAAGCGGGTGTTTCATCTTGAATTGGAGTAATGACGCTCGGCTGATTGGGGGTTCTGTTAACGGGAGCGGTGGCCCACACGCTGTCAGGAACGGTTACTTCTTTGTTCAATATTTCATCTTGACTCAAGGCAGTCTGGGTTTCGGGATGAGGTGAGATGTCGGTATTGTTTGCATCGGGTGTCTGTTGAATCGTTTTGGTTGGTGAGGTTTCAGTCGCTAACTCTCTTGCTTCCGGTTCTACTTGCGGATGCATTTCTTCGGTTGACCACGCTGGTTGATCCGTCTCTCCGGCACTCTCTTCTATCGAAGAGAGTGCCGGATCGTTACTTGCGGTGAAGGTTTCGTTTGAAGGTGAGATCTGACTTGGTGGTTTTTCAGATTGAACCGGATATACTTCCGGTGTCAAAGCTGCGGTAGGTGTGTTTGGGTCCACTGTATGTGACACGGCCGGCGTGGTCTCGGCTGATCTTGCTGACACATCGGAAACCGCTTTCTCATCACCTGGTGTTGTGGTTGGTGGGGTGGTTTGAGGTTGGGCGGATGTGATGTCTGTAGTTGTTGCTGATGCTGGACTTACTTCCGGTGTTTCTTTTGTTTTTATTTCCGACTGAACAGTATCGTCTGTTTTCTTCCTGTCTACCGATGCGGTGGCTTCATTTGGTGTGGCTGTAGTTTCGCTTTTCCAAGTAGGTCTGACTTTATCTGGATCGATCGAGACGTGCTCGGTTGAAGTAGCATCATCCTTGATCTCTAACACCGGTTCGACACCTTCATTTTTCTGTAGGTCCTTTTCAATAGATGTTTCCCATCCTATTTTGTTAGTAGTGTTTTTTGTTGGACGTTCAGTTCTCCTCAGGTCGGTCACCACTATTTCTTGATTTTCAGTCAAATAACCTTTTTGGGAATGTTTTCTAATATTGTTCGTTTCTCCTTCATCAAGTAAAGGAAATGTTGATTCGATATGAGATGACCAAGTAGTGGTTGGTGTATGTTCTGGCGTTTCTTTCGTTGTCCTTTTTTTGATCACTTGTACATTGCCAATATTTCTTTTTATGTCATTGCTGGCAACTCTTTCTTTTGTTTCCTGATCTCTTTCCTTGATCCGCTTATAGATCAAGGAGTGGTCCGACGCCACAAAGGTGCCGGTCTTAGAGGTGGCTTTTTGTATCACCCCTTTTCGTCTGGTGGTTTCAGGGACGGTGTATTTGGGTGTTTTCTTGGTAAGGAAATTTTTCTTGTTATCTTCAAACCATTTTTTTAAGGAGTCGCCGATAGCGGGAAACAATCTGAAACGGTCTTTTTTGGTATCGGTAATGATGGTGGCCGGTCCGGCAAAAAGATTACCTTTGGTCGTTCGTTTGGCTTTAGCTTTTTTGCTGTCACTCTTCTCAAACAGTGAAACTTGAGTTTCTACCGATTTTTTCATTTCATTCTTGGAAACAGAGCTGGTGTCTGAGTCTGTGTTTTTTGGCGTCTCTTTTTTAGGAAGCGACTCTATGATTCTGGGTTCAGTTTTCACCACCTCTTTTTTTATGACGGGTGGTGCATCGATCTTGTGGGTGACCTTTGGAGGTGTGGGTATGCTTTTTTTGACCGGTGGTTTTGGGATTTCGATCTTGCTGGTATTTGGTTCAATTTTTTTATATGAAGGCACCTTTTTGACTGGTGGTTTAGGTATACTGACCTCCTCCTTGTTTGTTTCTGGGATAGATGAAAATACCTCACTTGTGATCCTTGAGGAGTTGTTGCCTCTTTTTACTTTTTTCTGATCTTTGACAAAGGTTCTTATGCTGGGTAGTTTCTTTGGCTCATCCATTGGTACTAGTATCTCATGAATTGATGGGTTTGTGGGCTTTGGCCTGTGGCTTTTCTTGGTTTATGGATATACACAAAGCCCCCAAAGCGTAAGCTTTGGGGGCTTTGTGTATATTTATTTAACTTCAATCACTTTTTGGTTTGATGAAGTTTGGATCAGATTGTTTGATCGATAGTCCGATCTTTCCATCTTCCACTTTACTCACAACGACCGGTACGGTGTCACCTACTTTGAGGTAGTCTTCCAGCGATTCTATCCTAAATGGTGCCACTTCAGAGATGTGGATCAAACCTTCGTTGTGATCATCCAGTTTAGCAAAAGCACCAAAGGTAGTGATCTTGGTTACTACAGCCTCAGCTTTCTCTCCCAGTTCGTAGGTTTTGGTCAGGTTCAAAATGGTGGTGGCGGCTTGGTTGGCGGTCCCGTTCTTTCCGGAAATATAGACAGTACCATCCTCTTCGATGGTGATCTCGTCCACCCCGCTTTCTTCTTTGATGCCCTTGATAGTTTTTCCGCCGGAGCCGATTACCAGACCGATCTGTTCCGGAAGAATGTTAAGGCTGATTATTTCCGGCGCTCTTGGCGAGATGCTTTCTCTTGGTTTGGAGATGTTGTTGGTCATGACCTTCAAGATCTGCAGTCGAGCCAGCTTGGCTTTTTCCAAAGCTTCGCTCAGGATCGGGAGTGATATGCCTTCCACTTTCACATCCATCTGAATGGCGGTCACTCCCTTCTCGGTTCCGGCTACTTTAAAGTCCATGTCACCAAACTCATCTTCCGGTCCTTGGATGTCGGTAAGGAGTTTGTATTTGTCTTCAAGGATCATGACGCCTGAGGCAATGCCGGCCACCGGTCTTATGATCGGCACGCCCCCGTCCATCAAGGCCAAGGTGGAAGCGCAAACTGAACCCATCGAACTGGAGCCATTGCTGGCCATCGTTTCAGATACTAAGCGAATGGTATAGGGAAATTCTTTGGTCGAAGGAATGACCGGCACCAACGCCTTCTCAGCCAAAGCACCATGACCGATCATGCGTCGATTGAAACCACCCACCCTTCCCGTCTCGCCAACTGAAAATGGTGGGAAGTTGTAGTGGTGCATGAAGTGTTTTTTAGTGTCACGCTCTTCCATGGTGTCGATCATCTGCGCCGCTTCCGGTCCGCCCAAAGTTAGGGCGGAAAAGATGCGGGTGCCGCCACGATAAAATATTCCCGAACCATGAAGTACCGGTGATACGCCTCCGGCTTGCGCGTAGAGTGCGCGGACCTCATCGAAGTCTCGGCCGTCAGCTCTCTTTCCTTCGAGCACCGCTCCCTTGTGAAGTTCAAGATCGATCTGGTCTTCAAAAAATGAAGAGGCGATCTTTTCATCAAGATCATCTTCCGAAGCGGAAATGGTCTCGAGCCAGATCTTCTTTAGTTCATAGATATGATCCTTGCCGGCTCGATCTGAGAACAGAGTGGTTTGCAGTTTTTCCTTAAAGTCATTTTCGTAAAGAGAACGAATTTCGTTTGGAACTTCCGGTGGGGTAAAATTTCTTTTTTCTTTTCCGAGCTGGGCGATGATCTCTTTTTGGAAATTCTCCAGTTCACTATTGATGGCGATGGCGGACTCTAAAGTTTTTGCTACTTCCGCTTCCGGTATTTCAAAAGCGGCGGTCTCGATCATGTTGATCTTTTGGTCACGTCCGCAAGCCAGTATTTCAAGATCAAGCTCGCCGTCTTCACGGTCTTTGTAGGTGGGGTTGATGATGATCTGTCCGCCGTCCTTTTTCCTTCCCAGTCTCACAGCGCCGACTGGTCCGTGCCAAGGAATATCGGAGATACCAAGAGCTAGCGATGCTCCGATCACACCAAGTACATCAGGGTCGTCCTCGCCGATTGCCAGCACGGTCACTACCACCTGAACGTCGATCTTTAAGTGAGAGGGAAACAATGGTCTGATAGTTCGATCAACGATTCGAGCAGACAGTATCGCCTCATCGCTCGGCCTGCCTTCGCGACGAATGAACCTGCTTCCCAGGATCTCTCCGGCAGCATAGAACTTTTCTTCAAATTCCACCGAGAGTGGAAAGTACGGTAGTCCGGCATTGTCGTTCTTGCCCATCACTGCTGTTACCAAGATCACGGTTTCGCCATAGCTTAAAAACACTGAACCGTTGGCTTGGTTGGTGAGGTCATTGAATTCGGCGGTCAAGGTCTTACCGCCGATCTCCTTGGTGAATATTTCTTTTTTCATATTTAATTACTTTTTCAATTTTGATCTCCTTGGATTTTAGATTTCAATTTTTGAAATCTATCGATCCAAGGACATCGGTAATAATGCTATGAGCATAACAAAATCACCGACGGACACAAGGGTCGTCGGTGATCGTTAGTGAGTATATGTCTACAGGTCGTCGGTGTCAGAACCAACCACTCTGCTTCTTGACTTGCGCGAGTTGGTCTTTCTTTTTCTGGTCTTGTAGCCGATCAAGAATTCGCTCGGTCTTTCATCCATGTCGATGAAGTCATCCACCACCTCCAACAATTTTGAAGAAGCAGATCGACCGAAGGTTATCACCTCCACTTGGCAGCCTTGGCTCTTGACGTACTCTACCAGTGGAATGAAGTCGCCGTCACCAGTTGCGAGAACAATGGCATCAACTTTATGTGCCAGCTTAATAGCGTCGATCGCCAGACCAACATCCCAGTCAGCTTTCTTGGCACCACCGTAAAATATTTGCAGGTCTTTGGTTTTGATCTCGATCCCGACTTTTTCGAGCGCCTCAAAGAAAGCACTCTCTTCCCCACTCTCAGTGTTTACCACGTACGATAATGCTCGCACTAATTTTCTTTTTCCTAAAGCCGCCTTTACTACCGCATCAAAATTTACTTTAGATTTGTAGATGTTCTTACCGCTATGATAAAGATTTTGCGTGTCGATCAAAATAGCGACACGTTGCTCGGGGTGTTTAATTATTCCCATATGTATTGTTTCTTAAATATTAAAAATTTTTTATTAACTCCTCTACCTTCTATTTTTTTATTAAAAAATCATTTGTCAGAGATTATCATACCATCTCCAATTAATCTCCGTACAGCACTGTTTCATAATTTCGAGCGGTCAAGAAACTAAGGAGCGAAGCGACTATAGTTTCTAATCCTTTAGGGAAAGACGAGCTGGAGTACGAAACACATCGAGATATGTTGAGTGCGAAGCGAAATCTTGTAGCCGAAATTTTGGAAGAGTGTCCGGAAGTTAATTGGAGATGGTATGACTATAACCTAAAAACAGAGATGCTCCAATTGGAGCATCTCTGTTTTGTTCTTAACGTTTAAGACCTAGTTTCTTGATCAAAGCTTTGTAGCTTTTTTCGTTCTTGGTCTCCAGATACTTCAAGTGTTTGCGTCGGTCAGCCACCATTTGCAGTAGACCGCGACGTGAGTGGAAATCTTTCTTGTGTTTTCGCAAGTGAGTTGATAACTCTTCGATCTGCCTGGTCAAAAGCGCTACTTGGGCTTCAGGTGAACCGGTGTCACTGTCGTGTCTCTGGGTGTTTTTGATAACGTTTTCTTTAACTCTTTTTGTTAACATATATATGTGTGGAATGACCAGTCTGTAGTAGATACGCACTTGTGAGTGCCTGCAAGCTGGTCGTTAGTTATAACCGCGAAGGTTCTGACTACTATATCACAAAAATACCACAAATGCAACCTAAGACTTCAGTTCGACAGTCTGTCAAAACGGTTGCCGGATAACGTTGTATAATAAGAGTCATGACCTTATACGAACTGAAACAACAATTTCTGGAGTACTTAGAGATCGAGCGGGGGCGGAGTGTGAAGACGGTCGAGAACTACGATCGGTATTTGACCCGTTTCTTTGACTTTGCCAAGGTAAAGAAACCCGGGGAACTGAAAGAGGAACAGGTGCGGGAATTCCGCCTGTATCTCAATCGGCAAAATGGCACCAAGGTCGGAGGGCATTTTGATACGATGAAACGCCGGACCCAGAATTATTACCTGATCGCCTTGCGAGCGTTTCTTAAATATTTACGAAAGCGGGGCGTGACCTCGCTCTCTCCGGAGCGGATCGAGTTGGCCAAAGTGCCGGAGCGGTCACTTGACCTGATCTCACCGGAAGAGCTCGGTCGCCTACTCAAAGCACCTTCTGATAATTCACTGGAGGGCAAGCGCGATCAAGCCATCCTCGAACTCTTGTTCTCTACCGGTCTTCGTATCTCGGAGCTCTGTTCTCTGTCGATCGACGATGTCGATCTGTCACGAGATGAATTTTCCGTGCGGGGAAAGGGTGACAAGATCCGCGTGGTCTTTTTGTCTGAGGAAGCCAAGGTGGCGATCAAGAATTATTTGGATGCTCGTAAGGATATGGAGGATGCGCTTTTTATCCGTTACGGAAAAAAAGCACACGTCGGTGAGGACGCGCGCATTTCGCCAAGGGCGGTACAAAGACTACTTAAGCATTACGCCACCAAAGCCGGCATCACCCGCAAAGTCACTCCACACGTCATTCGCCATAGTTTCGCCACCGACCTCCTAAGTAACGGTGCCGACCTACGCTCAGTGCAAGCTCTTCTTGGACACGCCAACATCGGTACCACTCAGGTGTACACTCATGTCACCGACGCGCACCTGCGCGCCGTCCACAAAAAATTCCACTCGAAGAGGAAATAGATTTAAATAAAGTAAAAAACATGCAAGATAAAATAATTGATCATCTTAAAAATACTTACTATCCTGACGCAATAATTTTACATGGTTCGAGAGCCAGAGGGATGAATAGAAAAAATAGTGATTGGGATTTTATTTTGTTATATAAGAACAATACTATTTGTAAAAATGGCAGACAGTTGTTTGAGGGTCAAAATATTGAAGTATCAATTTTTGTATTACCAGTTGCAGATATCATTAAATCCTTTTTTACAAAGTTACAAGAAGCAGTGGTTGTGTTTGAGAAAGAACATATCGGAACAGATTTATTAGACAAAGCAAGGTCGGTCTATTCACAAAAATTATCATTGTCTAAAGAAAATATAAATGGTCATAGACTTTGGTTTCAGGAAAGAGTTGATGGTATGAAGGATGTTGTTAACGACCCCATTCTCTTTACTAAATATTATTCTGACCTTTATCCAAGAATATTTAATTATTGGTATTGGATCTTACATAAGAAAAATTCTCAACCCATTTACGTTGCGATTGAAGAGATTAAGATAAATGATCCTGAATATTTGAGTTGGTAAAAATTTTTGCAAATCCTGAAACTTCTTTTCAAGACAAAATTACTTCTGCTGAAAATATAAGTAGAAAATTATTTTTATAGTCTAGGAGAATAAGCTACCCCATCAACCCCACTGCCAAGATGGAAAGAATGATCGCAATTACTTTTCTGGTGTTCCAATGCTCGTTATAAAAAATAATGGAGAGCACTATGGGAATCACTATATATAGCGAGGTGATGGCGTAGACTATAGCTAAAGAACCTCCGTGAGAAAATGCCAGTATGAGAGTGGAGAAACTGATCATTTGGATGACGCCACTAATGAGGGTTAGCTTTATAAACTTACTGTCAATGGTCACTGGTTCCTTGGTGCCAGATTTCGATTTGTTGTTTTTGTGTAAGAAGACGCTGGAGGCGGTCAATAAGATGTTTAGTAATCCAGCAAACAGCAATACCGCTGTAAACCATTCAGTTCCCAGTTTATAAATGGCCGCTCCCACTCCCGCTAGTAAAGAACTGAAAATGATAAACATCACGCCCGTCTTCAAATTTTGTTGGCGGTGATTCTCTACTCGATTTATCAAAAGTAAAGGTACCAAAACCCCCATTATCACTCCCAGCAGTTCAAGTGTGGTTAAGTGTTCGCTAAATAAAATTATTCCCAAAAGTAAAGCAAAAAGTGGACTGATGAATTTATGTAGAGGTAAGGCGATGGTGGTGTCGATATAGCGAAAAGAATCCATGCGCAAGTTGGATGAAAACAAATATATGACCCCACCCGCCAGGGCTAAGCCCAACATCACCCAGGAAATTTCACTGTAACCTTCGGTCAGTCCGGCCAATATAAGGATGCCGATTCCTGAAACGCCGGAACTGAGACCATTCAGTAAATTTGAGTTGTAATTTCGCACTGATCCGAGCTTTTGGATAAAAACCAGTAGTCCGGAGAATACCAGAGATATCAAAGCAAAAATAAACCAAAGTTCCATAACTGTGCAGTATAGCACGGTGGCTATGTTGTTCTAGTGGTCTATGTAATATTTTTGATCTTGGTACGTCTACCCAATTAAGAGTTGGTTATTTTGGTATACGCTGTGCTTCTCACTTAACGTATACCGATCTCGGGTCTTAATTTTATAAGGTAACAAACACCCCTCTTTCGAAGGACCGGTCAACTGTTTGGAGTATTGTCAGATATTAACCCCTAGAATGAATAAAATTGCTTATGACACAGAGTGGTTTGAGACTTATTTGAATAAGTGTTCTTTCGATGACATAAGCTTTATTAAGTTTGAGCAGGAGAATTTGGAAGAACAGAGACAAAAATTTTTTACCGGGAAGACTGACGAACCGGTACTTTTGTATCAGGATTTCCGTGAACAAGTGGCTGACCACCGGCGGGGATTGGAAGATTTTCGGGAAATGATCGAAAAGGATAAAGATCAGCTTTTTGCTGTTAGGCAAATTTATTATAGAAAAATAGTCAAACAATTGGATAGAGTTACTTTGCTTGAGGCGATGAATTTGGCGGATGATGAGAGGTTTATGGAAACTTCTTTGAAGTTGTATGGAGAGTTAGATAAAGTTTTAATGCAAAAAGCTCTAGCTACTCTTTTGCTCGCCGCTAAAAGAAATGGTTATGTTCTTAGCGAGTACCTTAAAGAACTAGCTGCTTATTTTAGTGCATCTCCGGATAATTCAGTCTTTGATCACGAACCGATCGATGAGAACGCGGAAATGTTATCGGCTGATGGGATCGCTGAAATATTCAAAGAAGATCTGCGTGAAAAAGAGATTCCTTGGCAGGTTAGGATCTGCGGTGAGGCTCTGGTGGTACACGTGAATTATACCGAAAAAACTATCATCATCCCCGCCTTTAGAACAATGACGAAGGTTGAGGTCAAGGCTCTGGTGGAGCACGAGGTGAATGTTCATTTGCTTAGATACATAAATGGTGCCAACAGCAGTTTGCGGTTGTTGTCTATTGGGTTGGATGGTTATATCAAAGGTGAAGAAGGTATTACCACCTACCGACAGTGTCTGATCGATAAAAGTCTACCGAGTGTCGACACATATATAGGTATTGGTTTGGCCAGTGGTCTCTATGAAGGTAGACCCAGAAGTTTCAGAGAAGTCTTTAATTTTTTCAAGGAATACTTTAGAATGATCAATAAGTCTGAGTCAGAGATCGATAATTTAGCTTGGAAAAAAACCTTACGTCTGTTTAGAGGAACTACTGGTAAAACCGGCGCTTGCTTCACCCGCGGCACCATCTACTTTGAGGGTTTTGTAAAGATAAAAGAAATGATCGAAGTTGGTCACCCTGAGGTCGATAGATTTTTGGTGGGAAAATACGATCCGACCAATGAGTTCCATATTAGTATTCTAGATGAGTTGAGGGTGAGGTAGATTGAGGTTTTGGATATATTAAAGCCCCGCGCCGAAGGCGCGGGGCTTTAAACTTATTTAGAGTACTACTTTATTGAATTGAGGAATTTGAATACAGCTCCAGTACCGACAAGACTCCGGCCTTATTTTGTCCCCACTCGATCTGGTCTCTGGTGTTGAGTTCTACTGTAATAGCGGGAATTCCAATGGAAGCCAACCAACCTTCAGCATCTCCGGTAACCGGATAAGCGTCGAAGGCTGCCACGGCTCTGTAGCTGGCGGCCGATGCGTAGGTGTTCATTAAGGTTATGGTGCTTGGTAATACACCATTTTCACATTCTGAGGCGTAAACAGCGTTAGCTTTACTGTGCCAGAAAATAACTGCTACCGGATTGTCCTTCTCTACTAATTCTTTTAGGGCCAAGGCTTCCGGTTCGGAGAAAGCGGATGTTCCGGCACTGACCTTATTTCCTCTCCAGGTGCTTTCCGGTTGCCATTTGCAATCAAAGTTACGGTTAAGATCGACATTGTTGGCATTGAAGCGTCCTTGCCCAAGGGTCAAAGAAGAGCTTGGTGGTATATCGGTCAGGTCGAACCTCCCTTCTTTGCCGACCACTGAGTAGAGACCGTCTGGGTTTAAGACAGGAATTATTTTGATCTTTAAGTCATTAGGAACATTTATCATGTCAGCCTCTAATTCGTCTATAAGTTCGTAGGCCAACAAGACACTGTTCCATTCATAACCGCCGTGAATACCGCCAACGAATAGAACGGTAGTGCTACCGGTGCCATACGTATAGCTTTCTATGATACGACCTTCAGTCGAGGTGCCAATAACCATCTGTCTGGTCGAAGTGGCTATGATACTATCTTTATCTCCATCAGGCGCTTCTATGATAGTGTCGTCATTTAGTTCGGCTTGTTTGGCTGGGTCGGGTGCGGTTAGGATGCCATACTGCCAAATCATTATCCCAAAAACCACCAACGACAATGCAAGAATTCCTCTTTGGACCCAAGTTTTTTTAAGTTCCTCTTCTTTTTTCTTTTCTGACAATTTCTTAATTTTCATTAGTTAGCGTAGTGGTTTAAGACCGCTTCGATCCCTGCTCGGTTCTTGCTCCACTCGGTATTATTGTGTGAGGATAGGATCACACTAATAGCTGGGATATTGAGTCCGGCCATCCAGTTGGCCATATCGCCATTGATCTCATAATAATTGAAGTCTTCAACCGGATAATTGGAAGCGTTGGCAAAAAGGTTAGCCAGGGTAAGAGTTTCGTCAGCAATGCCACCCCCACAGCTCGAAGCGTTCACTTCACCGGCGGAACTGTACCAGACAACAACGGCGGTCGGATCATTGCTTGTAACATATGAACGAAGCGCTCGGGTTTCCGGCTCTGAGAATGGTTCTGAACCTCCGCTAACATTGCGGTCTTTCCAAGTACTGACTGATTTCCATTCACAATCAAAGTTACGGTTTAGATCTACGTCGTTGCCGTTAAAACGACCGGCTATTCGTACTGCTTCAGAGTCATTTACATCTCCGGCAGTGAATTCTCCGGTGTTGCCGGTCACCTTCTTTAGTCCGTCGGGATTAAGAACCGGAATAACAGTGACGGTAAGATTGCTTGGTATTACGCTTGGGTTACTTTCAAGCCAGTCAATGATCTCAAAACCAAGTAAGGCGGTGTTCCAAGAATAGCCACCATGTACTCCTCCGATAAGTACTATTTCATCAGGGCCGTTACCAAAATGATAAGCGGATATACTATTGCCTTCAGCTGATCTACCGATAGAATTACTGTCTCCTTGAGTTGAATCAAGGTTGTTATTGTCTAAATTGTTGTTTGTTTGATCATCGTCAGTTGGTAGAGTGGTGTTACTGTCAGGATCGGTGTTGGTGGTGTCTAAAGTATCTTCAGCTTGTTTTTCTTTTACGTAAGTATCAATACTGTCTTTATTGTATAAATAAAAAGCGGCACCGGCGGCTATTAATAAAATTATGGCGACAAGAATTAAAATATTTTTCATATACATATTATTATATGTCAGCTATTTAAGAATAGCAAAACCACCCCGCGGCCGAAGGCCGCGGGGTGGTTTTGCTATTAGATGTACAATTTCTTTATAGGTATATAAGACCTACCCTTTTTCTGAATTTGGATCGAAGGCAGGAGAGCACAATGAATTAGCTTTGGCTCGAGTTATTGAATCGAACACACCGCTTGGATTTACTTCACCTATCGGGGTTAGTGTATCTTCTCTATACTTTACTTGGAATTTCGCAACAGCTTTAGCGGTTGCTAGTGAGTAGGTTTCTGTCTCGTTTCCGGTTGAACCTTCACCGATAACTGCAACTCTGGTATCTGAGTCGGAGTTTAAGAATTGTTGTAATTTCATCACATCTGGACCCGTACTTAAAGGACCAAGGTTATGAGTCCAAGAGTATGGACATATTCCCGTTGCATAATCACTACTATTAGCACCTAGTTCTTTTTGTAATGCCGCGATTTGCTCTAACAATGAATTGATCATTTCCTGCAGGTCTTTATCTGTTTTACTTGATGAGCCTTGCTGTTTTTCCTGCAGTAGACTATTGGCTTGCGCTATGAGTGAGTTAAGTGCTGCTTGTTGTCCATTGTCTATCTCTGAAGTGTCAGTGGTATTACCGCTAAGCTTTTCTTCCTGTAATATCGCGATTTGCGCGAGTAGTTGATTGATCATTGATTGTAATTCTTTGGTGGCTGGTTTCACAATACTGTCTCTTTCTTTATGCAGTATAGCCATCAGTGCCAAAAGTGAATCAAGTATTTCCTGTAATTCTTCTTCTCTTTCAAGTGAAGGATTGTTGTTTACTTCCTGCATTGCCTCATTAATTTGTTTTGATACCGAATCAATCAGTCGGTCGATTTCTGTGGTGGTCGGTTTTTCTTCTTTTTGTAGCATTTCAATCAGTACCAACAATGTCCTTACCATTTCCTGCAATTTTACATCTGGTTCAGTTGATGTACCATTTTGTTTTGCTTCCACCAAACTACGGGCTTGACTTAGGAGTGATTCAAGTTCTGTTTGTGGTGTGTTTTTGGTATCAGTATTGCTATCGAGTTCCCCCTCTTGTATTTTTGCAATTTGCGCAAGCAGATCGTTAACCATTGTCTGCAATTCTTTATTTGTCGGCTCAGAATCATTTTCTATAGGTTCTATATGATCCACCGCAAATTGAACTGAACAATTACGCTCTACACCATCAGCAGAGACAACATTTAGTTGTATTGTTGGGTTGCCAAGGATATTTGCGGGCATATCGGCAATATCATTGATCATTATGTCGATACCGTTACCAGGAGGTGTCATATAATCTTTTCCACCAAAATCAGTTTCAAAGTACGCACGAACTGTATTGGTACTTTCCCAAGTCAAAATAACAAGTTCATTATATGTATAGGAGTTTTTATCACTGGAAATCTTACAAGATGGAACAATTAGAGCTGTCGTGCTCGTAGTTGTTGATGTGGCCTGAGTCGTATCTGTTTCTGTTTTGCTATCTTTATTAGCTTCCGTACTACTTGCTGTGGTAGAACTGATTTCGGTATCTATGTCGTTATCTGTGCTGGAGACGTTATTGGTACTCGACGCAGTTGAAGTTGCGATTGTCGTAACAACTTCTTCTGTAGTAGGTTCAACACTTTCTTCTTTATCGCCATGTGAAGATCTGGTAACACTTCCCCCACGACGTCGTTTTTTCTTTGTTTTTTCGGTCGCACCGACGGTTAGTGATGTGGAAGTAGCCATGCCTAGTACGTGACCATTTTTTTCTGCTAGTAAAAATTCTAATTGCTGTACTTTTTGCTCCAATAAAACTATTAATTGTTTCATCAGCTCTATTTTCTTTGCTTCAAGCTCCGATGTATTTGCAAACGAGGCTGACGGCATCATAATAGCTATCGTCATTATTCCTGTGATTATTTTTTTCATGTTTGGCTTTCTACCATAATTCACCACTAAAGTCAACCTTTATGCCTTGAATTCAATCCAATTAGAAATGATCATTTGTGTATTTAACCAAAACCACCCCGCGGCCGAAGGCCGCGGGGTGGTTTTGCTATTCTTATTTGAATTAAGTCTGATGAACTTATAGATCAAATGGACAACTCTACTTCGCTAAAATCTTTTTTGGTTAAAGTTATAGTTTCTCCCACCTTCGCCTCTCCGCTAATGATCCTCTCAGCCACTTTTTCTTCTATTACGTCTTGCAGCACTCTCACCATCGGTCGGGCTCCAAACTGTGGGTCGTAGCCCTTTTCCACCAAAATATCTATCAGGTCACGGGTCAAAGTAAGTTCATAACCTCTCTCTTTGATCCTTTCATAGAGACCTTTTAGCAACAAGTTGGCCACCTGTCCTTGTTCTTCCAGTGTCAGTGGTTCAAATATTATAGTGCTGTCAAAACGGTTTATCAGTTCCGGTCGGTAAATTCCTTCATTAATGATATGACTGATGATCTCCTGACTTAGAGTTGCCAGTTCTTTTCTTTGATTCACAGTTTTAAGTATCAGCTGACTGCCGGCGTTTGAGGTGGCAATTATGATGCTGTTGCGAGCGTTTACCTTGCTGCCTCTGCCATCGGTAAATACTCCCTCATCGAGAATTTGCAGGAAAATGTCATGCACAGCCACAGAAGCTTTTTCAAACTCATCAAGCAATAATACTGAGTAAGGGTGTTCTTGCAGAATACTGGATAGCACCCCTGCTTTTTCATTGCTACCAATAAGATGAGACAACGCTCCATCACCGCTAAACTCAGACATGTCCAATCGAAGCATATTCTTCTCGTCACCAAAGAACACGTAAGCCAGAGCTTTGGCTGTTTCGGTCTTACCTACGCCAGTTGGACCCAGGAAAAGAAACGAGCCGATCGGCTTATCAGTTGCTTGAATGCCGGCACGCGATCGACGCATGGTCTTGGCGATGGCATCAATGGCTGATTGTTGACCTACTACCCTTTTATGTAGATGTTCTTCCAAATTAAGGAGAAGATCTCTCTCCTCTTCCCCGACCGGCCCGGCTGGTATGCCGGTCTTCTCGCTCACTGTTTGGTAGACGAAATCTGAAGTAACTATTCCCGTACCGGATTGATGAGCTCTAGTGGCCACATCTACCAGAAGCGAGATGGCCTTGTCAGGCATTACCCCGTCTACAATGTAGCGGTCGGCCGAACTGGTAATGGTGGTCAGTGATGAAAAGGTAAATAAAAGCTGGTACCTTTTTTCTTGTTCTAAAGCAATACCTTGCAAGACCTCGGTAGTACTGTTTAGGTTTGGAGTATCTATCAATACTTCTTCAAACCGTCTTGAAAATCCTCCCAGTGGTTCGATGTAGCTATGAAAAGCACCCGGAGTATCGGTAGCGATAAGGTGGAGGTTTTGTGTTGCCAGGAAAGAATCCAATAATTCGGGAATAAATACTCCCATAGCTTCAGCTTCTCTAATAAAAGTACTTAGATTTTCAATAACAATAATGATATTCCCGGCCGCCATAGCTTCAGAGAAAAGTGACAATAGAGTCAACTCCAGCTCTTGCTTACTGCGATGGGTGGCGAAAATGTGATTGGTGTCAAGAAGTATCATATGTTGACCTTGAACCGAACTAAGAGATTGACCGACCTGCATTCTGCGGTTCACTTCCATCACCAGATCTATTTTCCCTACTCCGGCCTCGCCGATTATTAATACGTTGGCCGATTTGGCTCTGGCCAAAGCCACTTCGATCTCAGCTATTTTTTCTTCGGTAAAAGCGGAGTTGCTTTGGGTCAAGGTGGAGAAAACAGAACTGGTTTTAATGTCTCTTGAATACTTTTGCAAAATATAGGCTGTGCCGTAGGCCCATTCTTTACCTATTCCTTGAGATCTTGAAAGATTGTCCTTGCCCCACCAACGTTGTTCGCGTTTATTTTGCAGATAAGAACCAACCACCCACTTTAGAGATCCAAAGAAAATATCTTCACTGATACCTTGTTCTTTTAGCATGGTGGCAAAGGCGCTGTCTTGTTGGTAGATATATTCGCCAAGAGAAATAAAGGTGAAGATCTCTTCCGGGTTTAATGGGATCATTAAGGTAGAGATCCGCGGACGTTCCGCTTTTTGCAAAAAAACATCCAGCATCTTAGGGTCAACTCCGGCCCGCAACAGTATTGCGGTACCTATATTAGAGGTACAAAAAGAAAAAACCACATCTTCCTTGTTTACTGAAAGTGCCTCAGCCACTTCGTAAGTGATCCCGCTTATCTTTTTTTTATTGAGTCCAATGATCGAATTAAGTCCGTGATAATAAAAACTATTGATGTAACTGTACAGTAATACTTGTTCCACCCACAATGCGCCAAAGATCAAAGTCAGACCGACAAGTACGGGATATAAGCTATGCTCCGGTGTGAACAGATAAATAAGAGTACAACCTGATGCTCCCAAGGCCGTGGCGGCAAAAAAAGCTGTTCTGAGTTTATTTAGGGTCGGCCTAGAGATTATTCTGACCAGAGACAGAACCGGTTTATAGCGTTTGATGTCGTCAAAGATCGTGTACATATATATGTGTGTTCTATATAAAAATAAAAATAATCCCGTAGATCAATCCTCCCACTATCAAAAGCGGAGCGACTACCCAGAAAATATAGGTAGCGATGATGCCGACACAAAGTAATAGCAACACAATGAGTCCCAGTGCGATTATGATACTGCGAAACAATATCCCAAGCAGGCGTGAAATTAAGTTTATGATTATGAAACTGGCAAAGTCTTCAAAGTTGAACTTGTCACCACGTTGTTCGGTGATGCGTTTCCAAGGAGAGAAAAAAGAGCTGGTCAATTGTTTTAGTGAGAAAAAATTGACCGTAAACCAAAAAAAGTTTAACCAAATATGTAGTATTTCTCGAAAGGCGTTAGTGTAGTGCCACAAAAAATAATGGTGCAAAATAGAAACAAAGAGCATGCCATTATTATACACCCAGCGGTTAGCTAACAGCACATTAAATTTCAACAAGGGCCGATGGTTTTTAACCATCGGCCCTTGTCTATCTGATCGGCAATAAAAAACCGATCAACCTATGCTTACCCTTCAGTAGCCGGAGCTTCTGCGCCACCTTCGGCACGACGCACGTTGGCTGCCGCTGGTCCTTTTGGACCCTGTTCCACATCAAAGGTTACTTTCTCGCCTTCTTGCAGATCATCAAAAGCTAAGTCTACTAAAGATTGAGCGTGAAAGAAAACATCCTTATCACCTTCGTCTGGCTTGATAAAGCCATAACCATTATCGCGTTTGCGAACAATTGTTCCTGTCATTGTTTTTTATTTTACTTCGATTAACTACAAAACGTCACTTCACCTGATCAATGCTTTAACACCTTGCTTCAAGAGGAGTTGGTTTCGTTACTTGTTATTAAATCACACTCGCATATAAACGCAAGCCCTTTAGTATTGTTTATTGACTACCGAGCGATTGTGAAGAACTGAGAAACTGTCTAAATTTTGATCTGTTGTCCGATCTTGCCTACCAAAGGTAAGACCTTCTCTTTTTTCTGGAGAGAGTTGATTATTCCGATAATTATCAAGATCAGGACACCAAACTCCAATATTTCTATC
The DNA here is from genome assembly GCA_964350745.1 of uncultured Candidatus Saccharibacteria bacterium. Taxonomy (GTDB): domain Bacteria; phylum Patescibacteriota; class Minisyncoccia; order Phycocordibacterales; family UBA918; genus OLB19. The sequence continues at coordinate 48,558 of CAYGKU010000001.1, forward strand.
AGTCTATGAAGCCAATATAGTAGAAAAAAATTGAAGATCACCCACAAAATAAGAGTGATACCAAATACCACCGTGCCCTGTCTAAGATGAAAATTTACAAAAGGATCATCCTTACCCACCAAGAACGGAATGATGATCAGTGGTCCAATATACGACAAGGCTGCCAGAATAGTAGAATTTGTAAAATATACACCGTTTGGCATGGTCAGATCGATCTTCGGCTCTTCTTTTGGTTTATCGGGGTTCGTTGAAGGTTGCTGATTATTGTTGTCCATAAAATTGGCTAGGTTTATGATAAGTAAAACGCTAATAGTATACCTTATTTTAGTCTGATTTGTTCAGCCTATGTCACATAAGGTATACTGATGAGTATGAAGATCTACTCATGGAACGTCAACGGTATCAGGGCCGTCCACAAAAAAGGAGCCTTGCAGTTATTTATAGCCGAACATCAGCCAGATGTTCTATGTTTACAGGAAACCAAAGCCAGTCACGAGCAGATCGATGTCGATTTTGAAGAATATGAAGAATATTGGTGTTCTGCGGAGCGAAAAGGTTACTCGGGAACGGCTATTTTCACCAAAATAACTCCGGAAAACGTTATTTGTGGCCTTCCGGCACACTTACTGAAACAATATAACGTCAGCGATGACTATGGTGATGCCGCTTCCGAGGGGAGGGTGACCACGCTAGAATTTGAGGGTTATTACATCTGTACGGTCTATACTCCAAATGCCAAGGACGATCTTACTCGTATTCCCTTGCGGACTGAATGGGACAAGGCTTTTTTGGCCTACATGTGTGAACTCGAAAAAGAAAAACCGGTAATTTTCTGTGGAGATCTCAACGTAGCTCATACTGAGCTAGATCTCGCCAGGCCAAAGGAAAATAAAGGTAAAAAAGGTTTTACTGCCGAAGAAAGGGGTGGTTTTGATAATATGATCTCAGTAAATTTTGTTGATTCTTTTAGACTTTTTGAAAAAGAAGGTGGGCACTATACTTGGTGGTCACACTTTGCCAACGCCAGAGCGAGAAACGTCGGTTGGAGGATCGACTATGTGATGGTGAGTGAGAAACTGGTGTCACTGGTCAAGAACGCTCGCATCCACGCTGACGTTATGGGTTCAGACCACTGTCCGGTCTCCGTGGAACTGATGTTATAATATGTTGCAAATTAAGGTTAATTCAGCCGTGTCCTTTATAAAGGACACGGCTGAATTACTTATCCCCAGTTATACACAGTTATGTCCTTTACACATTTTTATAAAGGACATAATATATTGGTAGGCCCAGAGAGGGCGAGCAGGAGTCTCCAGAGTTCTGCATCAAATAATTTTGATCTAGAACCCTGGAGACACCCCTTAAAGAGTACATTCCACAAAAAATTGAGTATTACCTCCAAAAAACTCAAACAAAAGTTCATAATAATCCCACCCTAAAATGAAATCTTCTTACAATATTTCATAAAAACTTTGTGAAAAAGTGTAAGCAAAAATGATTTCTAAAAACAAATACAATGTAGAGCTTTGGAAACTGGTTAGCTTAAAAAATAAAATAAGCGCCATCTTGGGTTAAAATACCCATATAAATTAAAGCTCAAAACTAATCAAAGGCCTGAGGGCATCGGCAGTGAAATAAGAGGACACACACTTCACTTTCGATTCCCCCAGGCCTTTTTTCTATGTTTGGTTTTTATTTGCGTTTACTTTAAACTATTAAAGTTTGTTTTATTGGAGACTGAAATGACTAAGAAAGAAAACAACGTAGATAATGATCGCCCAAACAATAAAAAAGTGTCATTCTGGCCTTGGCTTATAATGGGTATTTTGATAGGTTTGACTTGGATGGTCTACCTAATGTCTTGAGCTCGTTCTTTAATCTCCCTTTGCTGTTTTGGCAAAGGGATACTTATATGTAATGACACTTAATATCATATGGAAAGTTACACTGGTGCAGATGAAATTCCACAAAATGACATTGAAAATGCCTCTTTTAAAGGCCGAGAAGCCATTCCCGCCGACGTGGCGCTTAGAGCTCAAAAGTTATTGATCAGGCACATGATCCCAGATGAGTTATCAAAATACCTTGCCGGTAACCTCGAAGATTTGGAAGATCTCGATAGTCCGGTCCTTAACGCTGTGATTATGCGGTGGCTGGAAAAATATGCCTTAGATTTCAACGGTTTTGCCGAATATTGTGATCTGCACGCAGGAGATGGATTTATTGATCGGGTTATCAATGATGATATGACAGAAACCGACCTTACCTCTATTAAAAACTTCTTAGAAACCCATCCCCGTGGCGGTTCTTTCTTTACTCCTGAAGAGCTGCAAGAATTTATAGAAAAAATACCAGACAGTAAATAAAAGCCTGAAATCTTTAGATTTCAGGCTTTTATTTACCCCACCTTATGCTCCCTCGCTATTTCTTTCAGTGCCTCCGCTTCTTCTTCGGCCAGCTTCTTCTTCCCAGCTTCAGCCAAGGTTCGTAATTCTTCGTCCGGTAGCTGGTAGAGCTCTATAACTTTGGTTTCCAGGTATTTTTCGTTGTTTTTGCTTGGGTCTATCAGTACCTCCTCCAGCAAGGCATGGAGGGCAAAGCCAAGCTTAGGTCCGGGTTTCTCACCGGTTACCTCCATGATGCGATCACCGTTGATCTTCAGCATTTTAACCGAAATCGGGTCGCGTAGCGCTTCATCCACCATGGCCTTGTATTTACGGAAACGAAATGGCTGTTCTTTAGGGCGTCCGGTGCCAATGCGGTCACAAACCCTTAAATTAAGCAGGTTTTCGATCTCATCCTCCCCTATTCTAGTGATGGTGCGACGAACGGCCGATAAGGTGATCTGGTCTGGGTCAGCAAAGAACATGTGCCAACGTACTAATTTTTCGATAATTTGTGATTCTTCGCGCGGATATTTCAGTCTATTCAGGATCTTTTTGGTCATTCTGGCTCCTACCACTTCGTGACCGAAGAAAGTGTACATTTTATTCTTACCACCGGTGCGTCTGGTGGCTGGTTTGGCGATGTCGTGGAATAATCCGGCGATACGCATGGTGGTGGAATAACCCTTATCCGCCGCCGCCTGCATGGTGCGTAGGTTGTGCTCAAATACGTCGTAAGCATGAATTCCGCCCTGTTCACAGCCGATCCCTTCCCGAAGTTCCGGGATGATATATTCAAGCAGACCAAGCTTTTCGAGGAAAATAACGCCTTGCATCGGGTTGTCGGAGTCGATTATCTTGATGAATTCGGCTGTTACTCGCTCAATAGCGATATTTTTCAGTAAAGCGGAATTCCTCTCGATCCCGGAAATAGTCTCGCTCTCTATCATAAAATCCAGCTCAGCCGCCAATCTAACAGCTCGCATCATGCGCAAAGCATCCTCAGCGAACCGTTCATCGGCTTTTCTGACCGTGCGTAGGCGTTTGGCTTTTATATCCTCGATACCATCATATAGGTCAACGGTCTTTTCGTTATTTAGGTTGTAGGCGATGGCGTTGACGGTAAAATCGCGTCGAGACAGATCTTCTTCCAAGGTTACTCCAAATTTTACGCTGTCAGGACGTCTAGAATCGCTGTAGCCGCTTTCTATACGGTAAGGCGTGACTTCTATCACTTTCAGTCTTTCATCCGTCTCTTCGTCGTTTTTGACGCCAACCGTACCATAGTCGTTATTGCAGAAACTGTCTGGAAACAAGGCTTGGATCTCATCCGGGTCGGCGTCGGTGGTGAAATCCCAGTCCTTGGGTGTCTTGCCCAAAAGCAAGTCACGCACACAACCACCTACCAGATAGGCTTCAAAACCGGCTTTGTGAAGGACTTGGCTGACCTGCCGGACAGTTAGGGGTATGTCGTTTTTTCTAATCATAAGTATTTTGGCCATTGTAGCAGAAAATCGTTGCTTTTTCCTATTTTTGACGTATGATGATAGTCACGCAGATATTGCATAATTGAATTGCGAAACAAAAACACACAAAAGCACCTGTGGTGAAATGGATATCACAACTGACTTCGGATCAGTCGTTCTGGGTTCGAGTCCTGGCAGGTGCACAGAAAATGTTAAAGACCAGCGATTTAGCTGGTCTTTAACATTTTCTGTGCACCTGCCAGGTGCAGGGTTTTTCTGTAGCGATAGCGAAAGAAAAAGCCGTAGCACGACTCGAAGCCCGATTGAGATATTTTATGAGGTGACGAAATAAAATATCCAATTGGGGTACTGCTCCTGTTAAGGAGCGAGTCCTGGCGGGCAGCGAGTTCTTAGTAAAATGTGAGGTAACGAAACATTTTACTTAGAACTGGCGCCGAGTCCTGACAAACTAATGACATTTAAAGCAGACATCAGTCTTTACCCTAATCTTTAATAAAGTTCCATGAACATACCATGGTATGTTCATGGAATACTCAAGTAAACAAAGAAGTAACGAATTTTTACTATAGGTCTGAGTGAATACGACAAACGCTACTTAGAATCAGCGCTAGGTCTTTTATCTTAAGTAGAAAATCCATGCTATCATCGAACTTATGAACGAATGGTTCGACCAAAATACCATTACCGAATACTCAAAAAAAGCAGTAGATAGAGTTTGGGGTTGGTATGAATATGAGGTTAATTTTCCCGACCTGATAAGATTATTGCCGACAAAGCGCGAATCCTTGTTGGATTTTGGTTGTGGTCCGGGAGAATTTACTTCTCTACTTACCCAAGAAGCCGATCAGGTTACCGGAGCAGATGTTGCTCCCATGATAGCTGTGGCAAAAGATAAGTATCCTGAGGTCAGGTTTATTGCGTGGGACGGTGGCGATCCGGTGTCAGACGAGTTAGAAAAATATGATGTTGTTTTTGCTAAACTATCACTTCAGTTCGTCGAAGACTTGGAATCAGTTGTAAGACAATTTTATAAGATCACCGAGACGAACGGCCATTTGGTCGTTTCGGTTCCCAATCCAGATAAAATAAGTAAACAGTTTGGCTTGATTGGCGCTGAAAACAAGCGTTATGTGGATGAAATTGGCAATACAGGTATAAAAATATACCCTATACACAGAACCAAAACTGAGTATCTTAGAGTATTCAAAAAAGCCGGCTTTGAAGTGATTGAAATATCCGAACCGGTGATACCCAAAGAACTTTGCTATAAATATCAAACTAAGAATGGTGAGTATTCCAGTCGATTCAATTTAAAATTAAGAAGATCACATTAAAACTTGATCTCATACACCAGCTACTCCAACTAAAATTTAGATCATCTGTATTTAATTCTCACGCCACTCTACCCACCTCCCCCGCAAATATCCAACGATCTTTTCCATCTCCTCTTCACTAAGTCTCTTTCTCTCTTTGGAATCTATATTTTTCTCTAGGGACTTCAGAAACACCGGATACCAATCACCAGGGTTGGGGAAATCTCCTTTTACTCTAGGAATTACATGAAGATGTAAATGTGGGATGGTCTGCCCTGCTACCTCTCCGTCTTGAATGGTCCAATCAAAGCCGGTAGCTTTGAATTCCTTAACAATAAAAGTGGTTACCTGTCGTGCAAAAGTAAAAAAAGACTGCAGTTGCTCCTCTTTTAGATCATTTAAGGATCCTAAGGGTTCTTTAGGAAGTATTAAAACATGCCCCGGAACAATCGGTGCAATGTTATAAATAGCCATTTCCCCATCAGACTCAGCAAAAATGATATTGCTGACATTGTGTTTCCCAAATTTCATAGAAAAATTATAACATTTGCTATAATTTAATTACCCTATGGAACTCTCAGAACGATGCATTCAAACCCTAGAAAAAGAAGGCTTTTCAACTATCTATGAAGATAGTGAATCTCCAAATACTGTTCATAAGACATACACGCATAAATATAAAGTAGCTCTCTTTGTCACCGAAGGTTCGCTTGAAGTGACTATTAACGACAAAGTAAAAACCCTCCAAGCTGGCGGTCGGATAGATATACCAGCAAGCACCCCGCACTCAACCGTCGCCGGCCCTACTGGCTGCCAGTTAGTTATTGGTGAAATGTCATAAGAATAATCATAAGTTGAACATAGACATTTTATATTTATGTGGTATATTTTAATTGAATTTTAGCCTTATTTAAAGCCATATTATTTGCGCACACTACCATGAATACCCACACTTACTAAGTGTATGCTTGACACCAAGTAAGCACTTTGCTACACTCTGGGACAGATAGAGAGAACCCGCACACAGGTGCGGATAAGTTCAATTTTTACATAGTGTATAAACTACACGTTCTACTATAAAGTAGAATATCTTAGAAGTTCGACTGCACATTCAGTGCAGTAATAAAAACTACTTACTTAGTGTAGATATAACACTAATAACTTCTTTCTTTTCAGGTGGCGCGTTTTGGGGTTAAAGCCCGGAAGCGCTCCACCTCAACGGAAGGTTGAGGGTGTTCTTTGAAAATAGACAAAATTATTATCTTACAAAATGGAGAAAGTTATGAAAGTTCATCTTTTAGTTATCGATCCACAAAACGATTTCATGGATATCCCGGGAGCAGCTTTGCCGGTCCCTGGAGCCAATGAAGATATGGTTCGTTTGGCTGGTTTAGTCGATAGAGTTGGAATGAAGTTGCAAAAAATTCACATCACGATGGATAGTCATCATCTTGTGGATATTGCTCACCCAGCGTTTTGGAGGGATGTCAATGGCACTTCCCCAGATCCGATGACAATCATCTCGGCAGAATCTATTGTTGACGGTACTTGGACGCCGCGCAGACCGGAATTGCGTGAATACGCAATTGGGTATGCAAAGCAATTGGAGGCAGATGGTCAGTATCAGGTAATGATCTGGCCAGCTCACTGCTTGATTGGTAGTTGGGGACACAATGTTCAGTCTGATTTAGCTGCGTCTCTCGATAGATGGAGCGAAAAAAGGATTCGTAATGTTGATTTTGTGACCAAGGGTACCAATGTTCTTACCGAGCATTATGGTGGTTTGCAGGCGGAGGTTCCGATTGCAAGCGACCCTTCAACTCAACTTAATGGGCGTTTCTTAGCCATGCTGCAGGAAGCCGATGTTATCGCTGTTGCTGGTGAAGCTTCTAGTCACTGTGTGAAAGCTACTGTTGAGCAAGTTGCCAATAATATTGGCGAGGAGCACATCAAGAAGTTTCAACTTTTGACTGATGCTATGTCTCCGGTAGGAGCCGTGACCGATACACAAGGTAACGTGATCGTCGATTTTCCAGGTATAGCAAATCAGTTTATTGCTGATATGGAAAAACGTGGAATGAAACGTACAACTACTGCTGATTTTTTAGCATAACCACGTAGGTGCGTTTTACGCACCTACCTCTAAAAAAAGGAGATATATCATGTCTAATACAACTATGGACGAGTTCCAGATTGGAAGCGGTTTTCAATTCAGCGGTGCAACTATCAATGAGTTGGAGTCGTCTGAATATACTCTGGTTACTATTGCTTTAGATGAGACTGGTTCTATCCGCGGTTATGAAGAGCAAATTCGTGACATGCTGATAGCTTCAGTTGAGGCTTGCTTTAGTTCACCTTACTCAGGAAATTTACTGGTGCGAGTGATTCGTTTTGGTTCGCAATACTCACGAAATGGTGGAGGTGGAATTGATGAAATTCATGGGTTTAAAACCCTAAATGAAATCAAGACTGCCGATTACCCACAATTTCGTGGTGGAGGCGCCACACCATTACTTGATGCTGTTTTCTCAGGTGTTGGGGCAATGAATACTTATGCCGAAAGCTTGGATGATATGGATTTCAGCATTAACGGTATTACGTTTGTGATAACCGATGGTGGTGAAAATGATTCTGTTGCAACTGCACAAATGGTAAAAGGAGAACTTGAAAAGTCAGTGCGGGGTGAAATTATGGAGTCTCACTTGTCGATTCTGATTGGTATTAATACTGGTTACGGAGATGTAGAGAGCACTCTTAAGGAGTTTCAAGCTGAAACCGGAATGAATCAATTCATTTGGGCGGGAGATGCAACCAAAGGCAAGTTGGCAAAATTAGCCGAGTTTGTTTCTCAGTCTATTTCTTCAACGTCCCAGGCTCTGGGTACAGGTGGTCCGAGTAAAGATATTTCGGCAACCATTTGAATTGTTCTTTAAAAATCTGGGAGATGCCAATGGTGTCTCCCTTTTCTTTTATGGATAAGGAGATTGTTATGTTACTAAAAACAGATTTTACGTTTCATCTTGGTGAGCAACATAGGCGAATTGGGAAACCAAATCAAGACTACGCTTTAAGTGGAGTTTTGGAAAATGGTTTTGCTTACGCTATCGTTAGTGATGGTTGTTCGTCTGGCGGTATGACAGATGTCGGTTCCAGATTATTGGTTCTGGCAACTAAAAGAGCTTTTGAGACTTATGCCGTAAATCAAGAATTTCTTGGTAGAGAGGAGGCAGTAAGTGTAATTAATATGTGTCGTGACCATTATCTCGAGACTTATCGTGAGTTACTTGGATTGCAACATGAAGATCTTCTTGCTACTTGTCTTTGGGCAATTTGTGATCAAGATTCAGTATTAGTGAATATAGTTGGTGACGGCGTTGTGGGTGTTCGATATGAGAATGAAATAGTCGTACATCGCTTTGAGTGGAATAAAAATGCTCCATATTATCCAGCTTACCGGCTTGGTAATATGAATAATCGATTCAAGGAAGTTCACGCTGAATGTAAGATTCCGTTCCTATATACCAAAAGTGTTGTTTCTCAAGAAGGTATAAACCATAGAGTTTCTGATGATACTTCTACGTATAGTGCAGAAGCTGGGATGATGGGACTGACATTTCGTATTGATTATGTTGGTGAAAATACAGGCTCAGGAAAACTTCTTACTGTCGCTTTGTTTTCAGATGGAGTGGAGCAGGTTGAAGGACTTACGTATCTTGATGTTGTAAAGAAACTTATCGAGTACAAGAGTACTAAAGGGCAATTTGCTGTAAGGCGAATGAATCGTTTTCTTAGGGATGTCAGTAAAGTTGGACGTGGAGCGAATGACGATATCTCATGTGCTGTTATTCAGATCGGTGAAACGTAGGCGTAGATAAATAGGAGGTTACTATGTCACTTATTAAGAGAAGTACTAAAGTTACCCTTGAAGGTAAAGGTGTTCTAACTCTCCGTCCAAGTGACTATGTCACGCAGGGTGGTGAGGGGGCTATTTATCGAAAGGGCGCTGATATTATTAAGTTGTATCTTGATCCAAAAAAGATGCAGCATGATGATATTTCTAGCAAAGTTCGACTTTTAGCAAATCGGATAGACCATGCATCGATTGTTTCTCCCAAGGGTATTGTGTCTGATAATAAGGGAAATCCAATTGGTTATCACATGCCTTATGTATCTGGAGAAGCTTTTCCTCGGTTGTTTACTGGTAATTTCCGAGATCAAAACGGTTTTGGCAGTAAGCAAACTGTTACATTGACCAGTAAGATGCATGAAGTGGTGCAGTATGTGCATGGTAAGAAAATTCTTATGGTAGATGCTAACGAATTAAATTGGCTGGCAGATATTTCTGATGTTAATGATCCGGTCCCCTATGTTATCGATGTTGATTCGTGGGAGATTGGAAAATTTAAAGCGTCGGTAATAATGCCGTCAATTCGTGATTGGCATTCTGGTGGTATAAGTGAAGAATCCGATTGGTTTGCTTGGGGTGTGGTTTCTTTCTTGCTTTTTACTGGTATTCATCCGTACAAAGGAAAACTAGACGGTTACAAACCGGGGGAACTGGAAAAAAGAATGAAAGATAACGCTTCGGTGTTTCTTCCTCAAGTGCGTCTCAATCGAGCCGTGCGTGATTTTAAGGAAATACCTGGCCCGCTTCTTGACTGGTATCAGGCGACATTTACTGACGGTGAACGTAGTATTCCCCCATCACCTTTACAAGTTGGTGGGGGAAGAACTGCAGTAGGTCGCGTCTTTAGGACGGTAACTACAGCCACTGGCGGTTTGGTTTACGAAAAACTTTTTGAGATAGTTGGTGAAAAAGTTATATCAGTTTGGCCGTGTGGAGTACTTCGTACTGAGTCAGGGTCTTTGATAGAGTTTTCTAGTAAGAAAGTTATCGGAAAAGCTACTGGAAAAAGAGTTGCGGTTGTTTCTCGTTCTGGTGGCTGGCTGGTAGTTGAAGAAGTTGCCGGTAGTTGGCAGTGGAGATTTATTTCTCGTAAGGGAGACGAGTTCTCTCTTATTGTACCACTCGATATCACAGGAGTTGTTCGTAGTGGTGAGCGTATATTTGCGGTTACTACCACGGAATTTGTGGAGATTGTTATACAGCAATTTCAAAAGCCGGTTACTACTATCGGAAATCGTTGGCAGATTATGGGAAACGCAACTAACTGGTATCGAGAAATTGGTGTCAGTGATGTGCTTGGCGCGACTTACTTGATAGTGCCGTTTAACGAAGGTTCGGTAGCTATGGTTCGTGTTCCTGAATTTGATGGATTAACAACCGTTAGTGCAGTGGGTGGCGGTCGTTTTGCTGAAATTGTCACTCTCAATCAACAGGGTGAATATCAGACTCATAGCTTATCGTTTAACTCTGATTGGAATAAATACAAAGTAAGTACAAGGACAGTAGATGGTCCTGAGCAAAATATTACTATACTTCCAAAAGGAGTAGTGGCATCAATTCCGGAAGATGAACAGTTGGTTATAACCGTTCCTTCTAAAGGAGCGCAGAAGATTGTAAATGATAAAGATTTGGCAACTAATATGTACTTAAGTAGGATTGGTGACCAAGTTGTCTATTTAAATGACGGTGTTCTTTGGTCATTGAAAATGAACTAGACCAGTTCCTTGTATGACTTAGTCCGGAAGCTTTAGCTTCCGGACTTTTTGTAACAATTGATTAATTTGGCGGTTTAGTCTATTGTAGCCTAGGAATTTTATAAACGGAGGAAAGATAATGGATCTTTTAAATAGATATATTGGTACTTTAGTTGGTGTGCACGTAGGGGATTCGCTTGGAGCACCATACGAATATGCTTTTTCTGCCAAACAAATTGCAAAAGATATTGAAGAACGTGGAGGGTTAAAATTCTTTGATTATAAGAATCCTTGGTCGAAAGATGGTAATGGCAAAGTTCTTCCGGCTGGTCGCCCTACCGATGACTCAGACCAAACAGCTGACTTGGCTTTCAGTTTGGTTCATTGTCGTGGTCTTAACGTTGATCGTTTACGTAACTGTCTGAAAGATAGCGTTGTTCATGGTCGTAGTCGTCTTTGGTCTGGTCAGGCTACTGGTGCTGGCGGCACTACCAGAAATGCCCTTAGTGATGATGAGGTAAAAAGACAAAAAGCATTAAGTAACAATATTGGTACAAACGGTAGCCTTATGCGTTGTTCGCCAGTGGCATTGTGGTTTGGTCCTAGTTCATCTCATGTGCCTGAAGATTGTAAAGTAGTGTTTACTATGTCACAAGTTACTCATGCTCACACTCATTCAAAACAGGCTTGTTGGATGTATACTAAGATTCTGCAGAGGATTTTAAACGGAGTAAGTATTTGTGGGCAAGGGTTTAAGTCGCAAAATGAAGTGGAGATTCGTATTTTTTCTCGTTTACGTGATAAGTACGACTTCCCCTATGATCCTGGTGCATGGCCCATGCGTGGTAGCGCTGAGTTTTCACTGTACGTTGCACTTTATGCTCTAGCCAATACAAGTTCATTTGCGGAGGGTATTGAGTTGGCGGTGGGTATCGGTGGTGATACGGACACGTATGCCGCTATTGCCGGAGGATTACTTGGTGCCTACTATGGTTATGATGCTATTCCAGAAAATTGGAGAAAGGCCATTCTTGGTCATGATGTGATGGTTGATTATGCGGAAAAACTTTATGATATACGCTTAAATAAATAGTCCGTATAAAGAAAAGACCTAGAAGTAATTACTTCTAGGTCTTTATTACTGTAAGAAAAAAATAAAGGCGAATCATTTCTGATTCGCCTTTGTTGTGTTTCTGCTACTTAAAAAAGAACTTATTTTGCTTGGTATTTTGGATATCCAGCACCTGCCAATTGTTTTACCAGTGCTTTGTAGCGCTGTGTTTCAATTGGTTCAAGAATACTTTCTCGGAAATCCCAACCAAACCCCCTTTTATCAATCAGTGGCCCCGGAACACTTTGAACTCGCTTATAGATTGCGTTGTGGAAAAGTTTAAAGCATCGTTCCAGGTCATTTAGCCACTCTTCTCTGTCTTTAAATAAAGCATTCAATTTCCCTTCTGGTAGTTGTAGTTCAGATTCCAGACTTCCGTCTAGGTACTTTTCTGCGAACCATTCAGGACTACGGCGAAAGGCTACAATTGCTCGTACCATTTGATCGTGATAACCTTTATGTACAAGATTACCGTAATCAAATGGGTCCCTACGCTCACCTTTACCCTGCTCCGTCAGTTCATCCATAGGAGGACGAGTAATGATAGATTGAGGAATTACTTCTCGACCATATATTTCACGGTTCATATAATCAGCTAGCCGATAAACGTCTTGCTTAAGACAATTCATCCATGGTGCAAAAAAGCCTCGAAGATCAGCGTTCAAACTGCCGTAGCCAAAAGCCAATTCCGGCATAACAGCGTTACTAACAAAAATAGCATCTCTTTGTAAAGCAATATTTGATAGCTTGTACATACGAGCGACTGTTTGTACTGGTTTGTGTCGTGTCGTATCCGGTTCTATACCTGTACCTACACAACTTTCGTCTACCAGTCGGTCAATACTTACTACCTGATATGAAACATTAAGCCTGCGACATAATTCTTCAGCGTCATTCTTGGTTTCTTTAGAATTAAACGCCCTATACGGCATATTTACCGCAATGACATTTTCCGGACCAAGTAACTTGGCAAAAAATGCTACAGACAGAGCCGAATCAATGCCTCCGCTAACACCGATAACCACCTTACGTTTTACAAGCTCAGGTAGACTTTGCAGATAACCTTTAGTAGCGACTTCAATTGCTTTATACAGTTCAGTAATATCAGCAACTTCAGGTCGCACAGGTTGCACTAATTCACTTACAAGATTAACAGCTAGCGTTTCTTCTTGATATCGTTCACACATAGCTTTGATTTGTCCATCCGGCTGATAAACAGTTGAAGCGCCATCGTATGGAATAAAGTTTTTACCGTTATTTTGGCAACCAACATTATTTACATATACAAACCATAAATTAAGATCTTTCAATAAGTTACTAATAACTTGATCTCTCTTTTGGTTTTTACGCCAACTCCAGTTTGAGGCTGAAAGGTTTATAAGTATCTCGGCACTATTATCTTTAAGAATTCGCGCAGGTTTGATTGAATAATCAATGTCCCACATATCTTCACAAAGCATGATGCCAAGTTTATACTCAACGCCTTTTATAATGACTGTAAATGGTTTTAAGAATTCTTCTACAGGAACATCTCTTACTTCTGCAAGCTGACGTAAGCTGTAAAAGTGTCTCGAGTCATCATATATACGATAGTTTGGTAATAAGGTCTTTATTGCAAACGGTAAGCCGGCATCATTATGAATTTGCTTTCCATTTTGAGCCACAAAAGCCGCATTGTACTTCCGACGACGCCCATCCGCCCCTTTAGTGTATTGTTCATCAATACCAATACCACCAAAGATTAAGACACCATTTATTGAAGCTGATTCTCTAACGATATACTCTGCCGTTGTCACCATCTCGGCAACAAAGGCCTCGTTTTCGTATCTGTCTCCACTGATATAGGGAGAAAGCATCATTTCAGAACCAATTACAATATCAGCACTCTGCTCAACGGCTTTTTTTGCTTCCGACAGATAACGTATGGTGTTCTTCATCGGATCATTAGCGATTTCCATCTGCACCATAGCAACACTTAATTTACTCATTTTAGCTTGATAGCTCATGGTAATTCTCCTTTAAAAGAATGGTCCGACACTGCGAAAGTGTCGGACCAAGGGTTTAGTACACTGTTGTTTCAGAAAATTCATTGGTATAACCAAAAATTTCTTTGGCAACTTGGATTTCTTCTCCTGGTCCCATAGCTTTCGCTAAGTTATCAGACAGTTTTACTGTTGAGTTACCAGATGCTTCAACTAACTTCATCACTATGGATAAAGGTTTTATCAGACCAAGGTCATTGGAGTGGTTGGTTCCCCATCCAAAAGCAACTTGGATTCTTTTTCCAAACCGCCGGTGCAACTCAAGCATTTTTTGGCAATCAAGCCCGTCTGAAAAAATTATCTTTTTGTCTAACGGATTAATGCCCCTGCTTTGGTAGTCGGCAATTATTTTTTCACCTATCACAAACGGATCACCTGAATCTTGCCTATGCCCCGACCAGTTTGATGCTATATCTGTCGGCAGTTTTTGCAAGAAAGCATCAGTACCAAAAGTGTCTGATAGCATAACAAGAGCTTCGTTGCTGTATAAACGTTCCCATTTTCTGAGTACGTCATATAGAGATTCACGAACTGCTTTTTTATTGGTGTGTCTAGAGATTGCAAATTCTGCCATTGCGGTTTCGTGTGCTATCGAGCCCATTAATTTCACGCCGAATTTCTTGGCTAAGTGGACATTTGAAACACCTACAATATTCCCACTGGCTTCAGTTAAAAACATCTCGGTCATTTTCTCTTCCCATGGACCTGAAACTCTGCGACGAAGACCAAACAAGAGTATTTTAAGTTCTGGATGTTTCTTTAGAAAATTAATTTTCTCTTTAGCTCGTTTCATACCTTCGTCGTAGAGTGCTCGCTCGGCAATACTGTCTACCTTGGCTCTGTTGCGTCCGTATAGCTCGGCGATGATTTCAAGGAAATATATTTCCCACAAGGTTTCGTTTGTGGCTAATCCTTGTGGTTCTATAATTAGCTGATCTCCGACTTTTGTGAGTATAGGCATTTTGAGCCTGATTGTTCTCAGAAAGTTTAGAAACTCTTCTGGAAAATTTATTGTTTCAAGGTTTCTTAGGTAAGAAATATCACTTTCAGAAAAACGTAATTTTTCAACTTCCTGACATTGTTCTCGTAATTCAGATATCGACACATAGTTGGCTAACGGAACACTAGTCGTCCGGTTTTTGAAAGCCCACTTTACCTTTAAGTATGGATAATAGGTCCAGAAATAATAAAGCATAGTAAGCTTGTATTTGTCTGTCTCCATACTTGATCTAACTATTGGTGTATCTTTTTCCCATAATAATGCCATGTTACCCTCCTATTTTATAGGTTATTGATTGATATTAAGTTGTAAAGAACAGAATTCCTCTCTGGAACTCTCAATGGTATCCAAGGCGACATGATATTTATCGCCTTGGATAGTTGTGAGAATTACTGAGCTAGCCTCTCTCGTTTGTATTGTAATAACATTCTAACTAGAACTACGTGCTCCGGAGCGATAACAGAAAAGAGACTTTCATCCAAATTTCTCCATCCCAGCCAGCCGATATCGTCGCCTGCCCTCGGTTCGCCACTCATATGTTTCATCGCAAAAAAAGTTGTCATGATACCGTACTTACTTTTTTTGTAGCGAGGATCTTTAATGCGTTGGGTACCGATGTATTCAGGATTACTAACTTTTACACCCATTGCCTCTTCAATCCGTTCGCGTTTAGCGGCATCTTCGCAGGATTTGTCGTTTGGATCAACGAATCCCCCAAAGAAGCGATAGTGTTCCGATTCCTTGTCCCGTTTGCCGAGTAAGACTTTCGAAAAATCAGCGGTATGAATTGCCATGTCAACAGTTGGATCTGTGATAGCAAACTGCGTTAGTATAGCTGCTAGCCAGCCACGTCGGAACATCGGATCATTAATATATTCTCCAGATATTTCCTCTCGTATCTGTGTAGCTGAGCGGTTTGGTAACTCTCTTACGTACTTTGTGTAGTATACGCCTGAGTACTTGGGAATAAAACTGTCGCGGGAACCGTACAGTACAGCTTTTTGACTAGAGCACACTCCTGATATTGTTTCATCTACAGTCACAGACCAATGTTTGCTAGATATCGGACTATCTTGTATCGGCAAGATGACTGCTTTAGGATAACGGGTCTCCAGCATCTGTTTTCTAATCTCGAACGGAAATGGATCAGAAGTATTGAAGCGAATGGTGTTGTAGCCTACCAGAATGATCATTAGTTCATGTCTTTCCGCAATGTAATCCAGAAGTGCCACATGGCCTTCATGTAATTCGTGTATTTGGAAACGCCCAACAGCAACTCCTACTTTGCTATTTTTCATACTGACTCCTTTAAGCCTAGATAAGCCCTAAAATGTTAAGGATCTGATACTTTGTGTACATCTAACACTAAGGTATCATTACACACAAAATTTGTCAACTAGTAAATCACAGAATTGACAAAAAAGCAATTATGGGTTACTTCTTCTAAGTTTTTATATGGCCAACAGGGGTAATTCTTCGGTTTCTGCTGAAATAAATTCAAACAAAGCAGCTGGCCGGTTTTTTACCCCTTCTTGCATGTCCCCTGTTTCGTTTACTATATTCAGGGCCAATATCTTCTTTCTGAAATTACGTTTATCCAGATCTTTACCCAATATGGTTTCGTAAGCCGATTGGAGTTCAGATAGAGTAAAATGTCGTGGTAGTAAATGTTGAACTATGGTGGTGTAAGAAAGCTTCCCTTGAAGGCGTTTTATGGCCATCTCCAACATTTCATCGTGATCATAGGCCAGGTCAACAGCTTCACCTATGGGTATAAAGTATGATTCAGGGTGTTTATAGCTGGCAGCTGCGTCAGGACGAACAAGGCCGATATAGGCCACTGATACTACACGGTTTCGTTTATCTCTTTCAACGTCACTAAAGGTATAAAGTTGTTCTAAGGGGACATTAGCTAGTTTTGCTTTCTCCTTCAAGATACGTATACAGGCCTCTTCAGCGTTTTCACTAGGTTTTATCAAACCTCCAAGAAAGCCAGGTTGGTTTATATAGTGAGGCGGGCGATTTACCGGACTCACCAGTACACACAATTTTTCATCAATAAAACCAAAAACAACAATATCAACCGCAATAACCGCAAATCGTAAATTTTCCGGAGCTTTTTTCATAACGTTAGTTTAACACTAACTAAGTAAGTGTTAAAGTTTAGTCACTATTGAGCGAAAGAATTAGCCGGTTTTGTAATGCTAACGGAAGCAAACCGAACAGCGTTGTATATAACCCAAAAATGAACAATTGTCATAGTATATAATATACAAACTTTGGTATGACAAATTTGCGCGGTCAGTATAAGAAAGAAGCCTACGAGCAAGCAATAGCTTTCCGAAAACGAGGTTTTACCTACACAGAAATAGCTAAGATCTGTGATGTTTCGCGTGGCACGGTATCGAATTGGCTGAAAGATGAAGGTTTTTCTAAGCAAATAGCTGAAACAAACAAAAAAAGAGCCTACAAGGAGAACGTAGGGCGAATAAAGCTGGTAAATAAAGCCAGAAATGCTGAGCGTAATAATCAGTACAAGACAGTCTTGCGATTGGCTGGGACCGAGTACAAGAATTACCGTACTTCCCCGCTGTTTATGGCCGGCTTGACCATTTATTTGTGTGAAGGCGATCTTAAGGATAAGAATGTCATCCGCTTGGCCAGTAGTCGTCCGGAACTGCACAAGATCTTTATTTCCTTTGCGGTTGAGTATTTGGGGGTTGAGAAATCAGATATTCGCTTCTGGCTCCTTCTCTACCCTGATATGGATGAAGTAAAATGTATGAAATATTGGAGCCGTAAGATCGGTGTTTCGGTCAGCCAATTCTATAAAAATCAGGTTTTAAACAGGTCAGACAACAAAAATAACAAAAAAACGTTGCATTTTGGCGTCGGTAATACTATAATCGGCAGTACCTTATTGAAAAAGAAATTGCAGTGCTGGGCTGATCTGGCTTCAAAAGGTTTACAAAAGAATAAATAAGCGGCCATGGTTAAGTGGTATAATGAGTCCTTGCCAAGGATTAGTCGGGAGTTCGATTCTCCCTGGCCGCACTGCATAGAAAAAAGCCGGAAGAAATCCGGCTTTTTTCTATGCAGTGCGGCCAGAGCAAAGCATTTTCATGCTTTGCGTGGAGAATCGAAGCTTCGGACGATGTTTTGTGAGCTTCCTAGCGAACAAAACGAGGAGAAGCCGTCCAGGAAAGCGAGTCTATTTTGTAAGCGGAGCGAAACAAAATAGCCACTATTCCGGGACGATTCTCCCTGGCGAACCCAGAAAGTGGATACTTTCTGGGCCTTTGCCGTTCTGTAGCGAGACAGGGAGAATCGAAGAGAGTTCCGTGCGAAGTCTGATTTTGAGACACGAAGAATCAGAAGGAACGACGGGGTCGCGTAGCACAATATTTTGGAGCCTGTGAACAAAATATTGATAAGTCACAATTCTATTCTTTGTGTCACCTTGTAAGCAAAATAAGTGCATTTTATGGTGCTATTTCTGTTCTATCTACTTACAATAAGTATTACTTAGCATCAAGCAGGATATTTAAATCTTTGATATTGACCTCTCCGTCCAGATTGAAATCGTATTTAGGATCACTTCCGGCTATATTTAGCATAAATATGCTTATATCTGCCATGGATTGTTTGCCGTCACTGTTCAGATCGGTTGAGGGGAGCTCTTTGATCACAGTATAAGTTGTTTCGATACTTTGTTGATCGGCCTTATTTTTATCAGCCGAGGTTTCGGAGTCGTCGACTGTAATAATAGTGCTGATCGGTTTGGTCAGATCAGCGTCGGTCCCCAGGCCGTCATGAAGTAGAATTCTAGACTTATTTAAGCTGATGGCCCCCTTACCGGTTTGCAGAGTTTCAAAAGTTACGGTGATAAGACTTCCTTCACCTGAAAAACCGCCATCTCTAGTGGTTCCGCCGGTAAAATTCATGGTACCGGCCCCGTTGCTGTACCAAGGTTCTTCCGCCCACAGGTCGGCCATATCGGTGTTGTAGTCAATAGATCTAATAGCTAGCACATTGTGGTCAAAATTAAGCTCACCATGGAAAACATTGACTGGAACTGTTGATCTTACCGTAATGTGTATATCAAAAGTATCGCCAATGGTAGTCACCTTAGTTGTCGGTTCTATCTCCATACTAACCCCCTCCTTTTCTTTATCAGGTAATATTGAAATACCGAATACGGCAATAATTGCCAAAAAGGCGCTGGCGGCCAGAGCGGCTTGAGCCACGGCTCCCTTCTTTAAAAATTTAAGATCAAAATGCATAATCTAATTATAGTGTAATTAAAGTCATTTTAATTGCAGAAATAGCGAAGTTGTTGAAAACTGTGGAAAAGACAGTGTATAGGTGGATAAAGGACAAATATGATAAAAGACAAAAGTATTGAAAATCAAGGTTATTTCATATTTGGCTCCAAAAATTAGTAAATAACGTTTCACGTGAAACATTTAGGTTGGAAGGTAAAAACAGTAACATTTAAGTCTCACCAGTCTACAATAAAACTGAACATTTCACATGGAACGCTTGGACAGAGTTCCATGTGAAATGAATATAATTAAATTCAGGTACTTTTTGAGTTTAAAACTTAGTTTCATGTGAAATGAGAGAAAAGTATTCTAAACAGCTGATATAATGTTACACGTGCAACCAAAACTATCAAATAAAGTCAAAAATAAGCAGATTGGTGAGCTGGGTGAAAAAATTGCCGGTAATTACCTTAAAAACAAAGGGTTTGAGATCATCGAGTATAATTATCTTAAAAAGTGGGGTGAGATCGATATAGTTACACGTAGAACAGATAAGATCCACTTTGTTGAAGTAAAAACAGTTTCATATGAAACCAAACAACAGTTGGATGAGGCGGTTACACGTAGAACATGGCGACCTGAAGAAAATGTTCACGCTTTTAAGCTTATAAAGCTTTCTCGGGCTATCGAATCCTGGCTGCTAGATAATAGATCTGAAAATGAATGGCAGATAGATGTTATTGCGGTAAGAGTGGTGCCACGTGAAAAGTTCTCTACTGTAAAGTACATACCCAACGTTATTTTGTAGTTCTCTGTATTACTGATTAGAGTTACAGTGTTGAGTTTTCAAGGTATATTAAAATCGGCAGTTATATACTTGACACACCCAATCAAATAGTATAAGATAGGGTTATGACTAATTTTATTGAGTTTTACCAACGTTTTGCCACCGAAGAAGATTGTATTAACCACCTAGCAAAAACCCGTTGGGGGGATACCCCAGTTTGCCCGCATTGTGAAAATATGGGCGCTTACTTCATAAAGACACGTAAAATCTACAAATGTAGCTCTTGCCGTAAGCAATTTACTGTTAGGGTCGGTACTATTTTTGAGGATTCAAGAATTCCTCTACAAAAATGGTTTCTTGCTATTTATATCCTAACAAGTATGAAAAAGGGTATTTCTTCTATACAAATGGCAAAATACCTTGGTATTACTCAAAAAAGCGCTTGGTTTATGCTACACCGCATACGATATGCAGTAAATTCAGAACAATTCAAAGCTCCTTTGACTGGCGAGGTGGAAGTAGATGAAACATACATTGGTGGTAGGAGAAAGGGTGGCCGAGGCCGCGGCGCAAAGGGAAAGACGCCAGTTGTAGGGCTTGTAGAACGTGGCGGAAAGATAAAGGTGCATAAAACCAATAACGTAACCGCCTTAACGCTTACAGGGCTTGTCTACTACAATGTAGACCGTACCTCACGCGTGATAACTGACGAATTTCGATCATATAACTACGTTCGACTACATAACCGCCATGACACCATTGAACACGGCAAGAAACAGTATGTTCGCGGTGACGTACATACCAACAATATTGAGAGTTTTTGGAGTCATTTGAAGCGCGGAATAAAGGGGGTATACTTACAGGTAAGTCCGAAGCACCTACAAAGATACTGTGACGAATATGCATACCGATTCAACACTCGCTCACTTACAGACATTGAACGTTTCAACGACTATCTGGCTATAAATAGCCCTAAAATCACATATAATCAGCTTAAAACAACATAATATATGCCAACCGATCCAGAACAAATGGAACTAGCCCTAGAGGGAGAGTGTCAAGTAGAAGTATTTCAAAAAGAAGAAGTAAGAAAGGTTTTTCATGAGAAAGGCTGGTGGTTTTCTGTAAAAGACGTGTTAGAAGTGCTTACAGGAACTACTGACGGAAACCGCTATTCGCGTGACCTTAGAGCCAAAGATGAGGGCCTAAAAGAGGGGTGGGCGGAAATTACGCGGGCCTTGCCATTTGATAGCGGTAAAGGGGGAACACAAGAGACAACTTTCATTAGCATAGAGGGTATTTTCCGCTTAATGCAGTCAGTACCAAGTAAAAAAGCTGAACCATTCAAGAAATGGCTTGCTAAAGTCGGTTTTGAGCGCGTACAAGAGTACCACAACCCAGATTTAGCTATAGAACGGGCAGTTGCTATCTATCATGCTAAGGGTTACCCAATAGAATGGATTGAGGCTCGTATTCCCAATAAAATTGCAAGAGAGAGATTGGAAGAAGAATGGCACAAACGAGGTATTACACAACCAGTTGAGTTTGCTGTTTTGACTGCCGCGATTTCGGAAGAAACTTTTGGTATTACCCCCGCAGAACATAAAGAGGTCAAAAATCTCGGTAAAAGTCATAATTTAAGGGATAATATGACACCTATTGAGCTTACACTCACCACCCTAGCAGAACAGGCCACAAGAGAGATCGCTGAGGCAACAGACGCTCAGAACTTTTACGCTCACAAAGCAGCCGCAAAATCTGGCGGAAGTATTGCTGGCCAAGCAAGGCGTGATATTGAAAGTGCCACAGGAAAGGAAGTGGTTTCTAAAACTAACTATCTTACAGAGCGACAGCGTAAAAACATGGAACTACCTGAAAACTTTGATGAGACACTCGCTAGAATCGCACAGGTAAAACCACCAAAGGAAGAAAAATAAGGCTCTTTAGCCTTTGGGTGTGTTAAATATGTAACTGCCTTAAAATCAAAGGTATTTTGGAAACAAGGCTTTTTGGTATTGGATACGTAACGACAGCACTGGGCCCAGTAGTCATGTTTAGAGCAACAAACGTAGTTTGTTTACGGTAGTTCCATGTGTAACATCAGTTAAGCGTTTCACGTGAAACTTCTACTGGTAATATTGGGTGGTTTAGGAGACTGAAGTCTCGGTATAGCTTAGTAGTTTAGGCTATTATTTATAAAGGACAGATAGTGTTGGATTGTGTCCTTTATAAAATTGCATCGAATTAGTTAGAATTGATTATCAGCTAATAAGCATTGGCTGATGTGATTGGAAAAGTAAATTGGCCAAGCATAAATGCTTGGCCAATTTACTTTATAATTTGTCGGGGAGCCGGGAATCGATCCTTACAGGATCAGTGCAGGTTATCGATATTTCAGTCCAAGTATTCCTGAAATATCTGATTAACCTTTTCGATCCCGGCCACAAAAGCAAAACAGCCGAATACAATATTCGACTGTTTTGCCCTTGTCGGGGAGCCGGGAATCGAACCCGGGCCGCACGGTCCCAAACCGCGTACACTACCACTATGCTACACCCCGAGCGAAAAGTTAAGCACAAGCCTGCTTGTATTTAAACTTTGAGCTCAGGGGTGAAAGCTTACGCTTACACCCCGTTAATTTAGCAGTGTGCGCAGATAATACCATTCATTTACAAAAAATGCGAGTGTTTGCTGGTAAATATTGGTTATGGATCATAATCCCACTCATTGGCCAATATTCTTCTCTGTTAAGGTGAGGGCGGTAGGTTTTGTTGTGACTAATGTAGATGTGCTTGTGTGGGCCAGGCTTGGATCAATATTATTATTTTGCAAATTTGCGATTGTAGGGCATTATTATAGTCAAATGATCACGTATTACTTTCGTACTCTAAAGGATGAGACTTTGAAGCGGTTGGAAGAGCCTCGCTCGGGGGTGTGGGTCAATGTCTTGGATCCTAGTGATGAAGAGTTGAGTCAGTTGGCTAAACGCTTTTCTTTAGATGAGGATATCATCAGTGATGCTAAAGACTTGTATGAAGTACCTCGTATGGAAAAGACTCATAACGCTACATACTTTTTTACCCGTTATCCGTATCGTGCAGAAAATCAAAACCAGGTTGATGTGACGGCGCCGATTTTGATCATAATGGGGGAGACGTTCGTGATGACGATAAAGGTTCGAGAGGTTCCGCAGTTTGACCGGATCATTTCCGGCGATGATGTGGTTTACACCACTCAAAAAACCAAGTTTTTTATACACTTAATGAGTATATTTACTAATTCTTTTGATAAAGAACTCAAGCGTTTGCAAAAAGCGGTACACAGGGACCGTGTGCGACTTAGTCGAATCGGACCAAAAGATATTGAGCGATTGGTCGGTCACGAAAACAGCCTTAATAATATGGTTGATGCTTTGGTGCCGACCAACACCTGGCTGCAAAAGGTGATGGGGAGTAAGAATTACATGCATTTTTTTGATGAGGATTTGGAGATGATGGAGGACTTGGTGATCGCCAACAGTCAGGTGGTGAACTCCGCTCGGTCGGTTTTGACCACCATTCAGAACATTCGTGGTTCGATCGAGGCGATCATGACCAGTCGCCTTAACAATGCCCTAAAGATCCTTACCGTACTTACTATTCTTCTTACCATCCCACTTGTTATCACTTCCATGTATGGCATGAATGTAGCTCTGCCGATGCAGAATAATCCCAATGTCTTCTTTATTATTTTGACGGTAAGTATTGTTATCTTGATCTCCTTGGTGGCTCTGTTTCGTAAAAATGAATGGTTATAAGTTATGAGAAAACAAGTGTTATATATTCACGGCGGAGATTCATTTTCCCGACATGGGGATTTTTTGGAATATCTACGAACAAGACCGGTTCGTAACCTGCCTGATAAGGAGCCTTTGAAGATCTGGACTGAAACTTTAGAAGAGGATCTGGGTGAAGAGTTTGAGCTTTTCAGGCCGTCAATGCCAAATAAGCAAAATGCCAACTATGAGGAGTGGAAGATCTGGTTTGAACGACATTTTGAGTACTTGCGCGACGGGGTTATTTTGGTGGGATGGTCGCTCGGAGGGATGTTCTTGGTCAAGTATCTTAGCGAGGAAAGTTTGCCGGTCAAAATATCGGCTCTTCATTTACTTGGGGCGCCTTGCGGGAAATGTGAGGATGAGGGTGGTAATGATTGTGGAAGTTTTCAGTTTGATCCGGAAAGATTGGTAAATTTGGAAGATAGAACGGGCAACATCACCTTGTGGCACTCCAAAGATGACTTTGTGGTTCCGTATGATCACGTTCTACTTTACAAAGAACGGTTAGAAAAGGCGAAATTGGTGACTTATGAAGACAAGAATCACTTCCTAATAGCTGATTTTAATGATTTAATTAGTAGTATTAAAAGGCAGGGGTAAGAGGGTATTAGTAATCACAGATGGTAAGAATTCGTATATCGATGCGTCTACATATATAATGGTTTTCACATGTTGGGAAGTAAACAAGCAGACAACACAGGAGAAAGCCAAGAGGAACGTTTTTTGAAAGCTTTCGATGAGTATAGTGATGCGCTTTTTCGTCATGCCAGTATTCGTATCAGTGACAGGGAAAAAGCGGTTGATATCGTGCATGACACTTTCACAAAAGTGTGGTCTTATACTCGTTCAGGACACAATATCGATTCTTATCGTTCATTTTTATATAAAGTTCTCAATAACTTGATCATTGATGAGTATCGAAAACACAAAGAGATGTCCCTTGATTCACTGATGGAGGTGGAGGGTGTAGACGAAGGTTCATTCTCGGACTTATCTGAGGATACTACCGAAGCTCTGGCGGCCACTATTGATGGAAAAAAAGCTTTTGAATTACTGGATGAGTTGCCTGATACCTACAAAGAAGTGATCGTTTTGCGGTTTGTTGATGGACTGGGTCCAAGAGAGATAAGTGAATTGATCGAAGAAACGGAGAACGTAGTTTCGGTAAGGATTTACCGCGGATTGAAGATGCTACGAGAAAAGATCGAGGTGGCTACTGATAAGGCTGAAAAGAATCGGAGTCAAAAAACCAAAAATTAATTTATATGAAACGCTTTAGCGAACAATTTAATAAAAAAGCAAACTCAATTCGCATGACTGCGCCTGAAAAGGATGAGTTGCGTGAGCGTCTAGTGTCATACATGGAGTATCATCCGTTGTCTACTAAGACCAAGCTGAAGCAAGAGATCGTTTCTGAGGCGTCTTTGACGGACTCTTCTCTCAGGATCGTAAAGGTAAGCAAAATGCGCTTATTTCAGTGGTCCGGTGCTATGATGGTCATTTTTACTCTGGTAATACCTTATGTGGCGGAGCGAGCGGTACCGGGCGATGCTCTTTATGCCGTTAAGGTTAATTTTAATGAAGAGGTTCGTAGCACTTTGGCACTTAGTCCTTATGAAAAAATTGCTTGGGAGACCGAAAGACTTAATCGACGTATCGCCGAGGCCAGGGTGTTGGCTGATGAAGGAAGGTTGACAGAAGAGACTGAGACCATGATGGCTGACGCGGTGAGAGTGCATAGTGAAAATGCCAGAAAGGAAATTGAAAATCTAAAACAGACCGATAAAGAAGAGGCCGCTTTGGCTTCCATTCAGTTGGATACAACCTTAGATATCCAGTCAGCTTCACTGAGGAATACACACAAGGATAACGAAGAGGATGGACCGGTCTCAAAGATAGAAAATGTGATAGCTGAATCACAAAAGATATCAGCCATTGCCGAGGCTAACGATCTGCCATCTTATGAGCGATTGATGGGTAGGGTTGAGCGGGAAACTACCAGAGCTTATGAGCTATTAAACGGTATCAATGAACTGGCCACTTCAAAGGAAAAAGATGATATAGAACGTCGCTTGGAGGATATTGACCGCAAGGTTAAGTTGGCCATGAGTGCGTCCGAGACCTCTGAAACAGACTCAACGTCTGATCGTATTTATGACCAATATCGACGTTAGAGAGTCTGTTACTGTCAATGATATTGTGCCGGTGACTTTGACCGAAGAAGAGAGACTTGATGTCGTTAAAAAACAAATAAATGAGACTTCTAACTTGAATAAAAGTATCACACTGACACTTTTGAATGAAGCTGTTCCAAGCGACTTGTTTGAGAAGGTTGAGTTGGCCAATAACAAAAGCGGATCTTTATTGGTAGAGGTGTCCGGCCTGATCGACAGTGAGGCTTATGACTTAGCCAAGGTGGAGGAGTTGGTGGTCGAGGCTTATGATCTGGCCAAAGATGCTTCGAAAATACTGGATGCAAATGGTATTAGAACGATTGAAAGTGACGCTGGGCAAGTGGATGGGTCTGCTACCGGAACAGTCTCAGTTGACGGTACTGTATCTGGTACTACCACTATCGAAGGTGTGGCTACCACCACCAGGTCCACTACAACCGATACTTTACCGGACGTGGCCGGCGCTAGCACCTCAACCGCTACTGCTACTGAAGAAACGACCGGCACTAGTTCTGAGGAAGTGACCGCAGGTGGGCTGGAAGAAGGAGTTTAGATCTGTCTTGAAATTTTGGTGCTCCGGGAGATTTTAAACAGCTTCTAAACTTCGTTGTGCCCTGCAATGAGGTTTTTATTTATTGACAGCATAAGCAGAAAAAACTATACTTTAAATATGAAAGCAAAGGCAACGACCATTTCATACAGCTTGGTAGCAGAGATAATTATTTCAATTATCAGCATTATCATTGGCTTTATGAGCTGGTCGTTTTTGTTTTTGTTGAAATAGGATAGGAGAGAAGAGGTGAAAAAACAAAGGTCCGACCAGTACTGGTCGGACCTTTGTTTTTATATCGAAGTAGTAGTTCTTTAAATGTGTTCTTTAAGGAGGAGTTATGAGCAGGCAAGATGATGGTGGAGGTTATGAAGTGGCAAAAGAATCACGTTGTAATAATTTTGCCTATGATCCTGAAGCTGGATTAAAAAGGGCAAAAACCATAAGTGATTGTGTAAAAAAGATAAACAAAATGAAACAAGATCAAAAAAATGAATGATCTGTTCATTCAGACCGTCGGCAAGTTAGTCGGCGGTTTTCTTATGTTCTAATTGGGGAAAAAGTATTGACACCAGATCTTACGGGTATATACTGAAAATATGCATAGTATTGCAACAACCGTTTCCATGAAGGCTTGGAAGTCATACACGCGAGCGATTATCGTGGCGCTCGTCTTTGTGTTTGGCTACATGTGTGGGTCGGTTAATGTGTAGCAATAAAATATAGAACCTCTAA
The DNA here is from genome assembly GCA_964350745.1 of uncultured Candidatus Saccharibacteria bacterium. GTDB lineage: Bacteria > Patescibacteriota > Minisyncoccia > Phycocordibacterales > UBA918 > OLB19. The sequence continues at coordinate 75,824 of CAYGKU010000001.1, forward strand.
AATAAAACCGGCCAGAAAAGGCCGGTTTTATTTTAGAGGGAATAGGGTTGTATGTTGATGGGAAATTTTGGTCAAAGACCAAAATTTCCCATCAGCCCGCAATTGAAGCGGACTGAAATTTGCTCGTGAAAGCGAGAGGAAAAGTTCTTTAATAACAATTTTTAGAAAGGGGAAGTAAGATGTCAAAAGAAAACTCTGGTTCAACTGTGGGTGGTGTCAACAATGATCGTGTGATTTTCAAGAGAGTTGGGAGGTTAAATCATATCGGCGAAGATGTTACTAATTATGACTGTAATGGTGACAGAATACATAGTCACGACAACAAAGGTCATATGGCTCCTAATATGCTAGCTAATCCTGGCATAAAAAAATTACCATAAAATGTTACTCCACTTTTTCATAAAAGGCTTCAATTTGAAGCCTTTTTTATTTGAGTTTATCTCTACGAGATGCTACCGTAATAAAAATTATTAACGTTATTATTTTATAAACATGGAAGAAACAACAACTTTTAAAACCGATCTTATTCCGGCCATTACTGTTGATCTACCATACTTTGGGACAGTAGATCTAAGCGAAATGATCTTAGCTTTTGGTATTTTTTTAGTATTAAATGTAATTTTTTGGATTCTACGTAATGTTGTGCTTATTTATCTTAAAAAAGTATCAAGTAAGACCATTATCGAAATAGACGATGTGCTGGTGGATGTGGTGGCTGGAATCAGAGTATGGGTATACACCATTATCTCGATATTTTTGGCGCTACAGGCTGTAACTGTACCTGATTGGCTTGATAAGACCGCCAAAGCCATCTTCTTGTTTGCGGTGGTGTGGCAGCTCATTGAAGCGGCTCTCAAATTTGTGAGCTATTTCTCCCGACGTTTTCTGGAGCGGGACAGTGATGGTGACGGTCAGATCGACCCCAGTTCTACCACCGCCTCACACATGGTGGATCTAATAGCTAGGATCGCATTGTGGGTCCTTGGTATTCTCTTTATCCTTTCCAATTTGGGAATTGAGGTCACTTCACTACTAGCCGGCCTTGGTATTGGTGGTCTGGCGGTAGCTTTGGCCTTGCAGGGTATTTTGTCCGATCTGTTTGCTTCTTTCTCGATATATCTCGATAAGCCTTTTAGGGTTGGCGATTTTATTGTGGTCGGTAATGATGCCGGTACAGTGGAGAAGGTGGGAGTTAAATCTACTCGTATCCGTACTTTGCAAGGGCAGGAATTGGTGGTATCAAATGTGGAGCTGACGGGTGCTCGGGTAGAAAATTATAAAAAAATGGAGGAGCGTCGAGTCGTTACCAATATCGGAGTGACCTACGATACTCCGCTTGATAAGATGCGCCAAGTAGAGGAGGTAATTACAGATATTTTTAAAAAACTCAACGGTGGCCGTCTGGATAGGGTTCATTTCACTACCTTGGGAGACTTCTCATTGATCTTTGAGATCGTTTATTACGTAGAATCGGCAGATTATACCGATTATCTGAATATTCAGCAGCAATTCAACTTTAC
>CAYGKU010000001.1:77353-103750 GCA_964350745.1 uncultured Candidatus Saccharibacteria bacterium
TTACCTTGATGGAGAGGTTTGCGGAAATGGGGGTTGAGTTCGCTTACCCAACCCAGACTATTCTGACCAAGGCGGCTGATTAAGGAGGTCAATAAAGGACGCGATGCTATAAACAATCCCACAAGTTGACAACAAACTAGAAACGACTATACTAGAAATATGCAAACTATTGCAACAACCTATCCAAGCGTAGATACTAAGTCAATGATGGCTTTTGTATGTTTTTGGATTTTCAGCTACTCTAGCTGGTCGGTTGTGCTGTAGTTGGCTTTTTAAGCCCTCAAACAAAAATCCGGCCAGAAAAGGCCGGATTTTTGTTTTGAGAAACACACAGTTTATTAAATTTTATAAATTGTCGCTGGAGTTCTATATTTTTTAGTTAAGAATATAGAACTCGGGTTGTAATTTACAATTCGAGGGCGACCGCAAGGTCAAAAATGGGACCGCTAAGTCTTAGTGCTTAGAGGAATGGTCTATGGTTCATTAAAAGGAGAAATAAGATGCAACAAAAGAACTATACGCTTGGTTTTGAGAATGAAGCTCATGTTCGTGGACCAAATAAGAGAATTATCCCGGGGTTGTTAGAGTGGATTTATAGGATTAACAGAATAAATGGTACTAAGTATTTGTCACCAGAACTAGGAGCGGGGATGATCGAGTTTATATCTCCAACATCTTTCAATCCTGATGATGCAATTAATCATTTGGCAACTACAATAAATTCCGCACCTCAAGAATGGCAACTTCATTTTATGGCACCTAGTCCTGATTATGATGGAGAAAAAATCAAGTGGATGGATGAAGTGTCTCGTTATGTAGCTATATTAGATGCACTTAAAAAGATCAAACCGAATGATTGGGAGGGAGTTTTTCAGTTTGGCAGATGGTGTGCCTTGCATGTCAACATCGGGATAGATCCCCGGTCTTATAAGGGTCTAGTCATCATGAATACCATCAATAACGTGGCACCATATATAGCTCATATGACCAGGGAAGATTTTCCTGAAAGCAAGGGGCATTTGGCGATATGGCGAGGTTGGACTGATAAAGAAAGACTACCGTATTATGGTGAGGTTTATTCTAGCCATGCTGATTTTGCACTAAAGTTTGGAAAAACTAAACGTTTGATCAGAGAAGTTGGTGACGACGTTTGGAAATCAGACCTAAAAACTGCTCAAGGTTCCATGGATCCAGTTAGTCTGGGAACCAATTGGAAGCTTTGCCGGCCCAAAGTCAATCCGGATGGTGTTCGATACTTGGAAATGAGAATGTTGCCTTCCATGTCAATTGATATGATGAGAAAGTATGTTCCCGGGCTTTTAAAAGGAATCGACGCCATAATTGATTGGTTTGATCCACGTGAGCATTCAGTTCTTGATATTGATGATGCTACTCACGCAGCCTCAAAGGATTCTTGGCTTTTTCCTAAGAAATCTTTAACAAAAGACCAGTGGGAAAATTATTTTGTGCACTACTTCTCTTTTTATTTTTATAATTTTTTATTAGAATATTTATTTATAATTACGATGAAAAAGATCCTTAGTATTCAATTCAGGATAAATTCAGATACGATCAAACGAGAGCAGGACTGTATCTTGCGTGAGGCCGGAGCGTACGTGGAGGTGGATTTTATCAGTGCGCTTGATAAGTCTATTGATTGGAATTTTCCTGAAACCATTATGGAAGGATATGAAGGGGTCATTTTGGGTGGGACCGGTGATCTGGATTTTGATGGTGGACGCGATGACGCCGATGAAGCCAAGCGTATTTCTTATGAACTGCTCGGTCAGCTAAGGCCTTTGTTCAATTATATTTTTGATAGAGATATTCCCACTTTGGGTATTTGCTACGGTCATCAGATCCTCGGTGCGTTTGCCGGCGCTCAAGTATGTTGTGACCATATTCAAAAGAAAAGTCGTTCCCATGAAGTGAAGTTAATGATCGATAAGAATGACTATTTCTTATTTTCCGACTTGCCTGATTCATTTCATGCTCACTATGGGCATAAGGACGTGCTCGACCGAGTTCCGGAAGGGGCGGTATTGCTTATGAACGGAGGAGATGAGTGTAAGGTGTCGGCTTTGCGCTACAAGAACAACATCTACACCGTACAGTTCCACCCTGAGCTTAACTTTGGTGATATGGTGGAGCGAATAAAGAACTCTCCCGGATATTTGCCGGAAGGAACTACTGCCGAAGAAGTTTTTAAAGATGACCCTGAGTCCAATAAGATCTTGCAGAATTTTGGTAAGATGGTGGCGATGAGAGAGGTGTCTGTGGTGTCAGGGGTGCCTGAGGAGATCGGAGAATTGACCAAGGCTTGATCTTTGGATCATTGGATAGGTTTGGCGAAAAAAGAAAAATCACCGCTTTTAAGCGGTGATTTTTCTTTTTAGATGCACAAACTCGCTTTTCAAATGAAAAATAAATTTGTGCAAGAAAGAACAGTTTCTGGATCTGGATACGCCAAATCCAGAAACATAATCGTAACGTTTGTTTGCAGTATAGAAAAGGTTTAAGGTGTGTATGGGATTAGGAATTAAGGACCAGGCCGTAATATATAATGGTTAATAGTAGTTAACACTTTTTGGTTATGGACAACATAAATCGTTGGAGAATTTCTTTTGTTGGCAGTAGGGTGAGATTGATTGGCTTTTTGATATTAGTATTCGGAATCGGTATTTATTATTGGTCATCGTTATCATCAGAGTCGGTACAAAAAGCAGACATCGTTACAAAAACTGAAAGTTTTGCGGTTGCACAAGAGAGTGACATTGTCTCCGGGGTGGAAAAAAGTGACAGTGTTGCAAATATTGATTTAACAGAAGATGTCAGTAACGTACAGCCATACCAAACAATTCTTAATGATCTAAGAAAATTAGATTCAAATGTCTTGGTGTTAAATAAAGAACAGGGTTTAAAAACATCATATGCAACGTACCTTATTGATAATGACTATTCGTATCGGTGGCCGTTTGGGGAAGAAGGAGGTGGTGTGCTCGCGCCCCAACATCTGGTAGTGGTTGATCTGGATACAGGAAAACGAAAAATTTTTAATGTGTTTGATAAGCTTGTTGATTCGGATCTTATCACTTTTGTAAACAATATTCCCCCAGAGGTAACGTATAACTTTCGTGCGAGCTTATTGCGTGTTGTAGGTAATATTTTATGGGGAAAAATAGAAGTGTTTAGTATGGCTGATCCGGCAGTGAATAGTAAAGTAGGGTACTTTACAATAGATTTAGATACTAATACAATTGAAAGCTATGTGTTACCAGACAAGGGATTGTTGGCTTCTGTTAAGCTTGATGTGAATAAAGGTAGGGTTTTATATGAAAGTCTAGCTAATGGCCTTACTTTGTATGTATACGACCTGCGTACCGGAGAAGACGTGACCATTGTTCATTATCCGCCATCAATCTTTGATAAGTATTGTAGTCACTTCATTGAGTACATTTACAATGACACGGATTTTTATGGCGATTGTGGCATAAAGTATGGTCTTGATCCTATGTGGTCAGTCAGGGGTGATGTGAGGTATACAGACTTTGTTACCCGCAAGCAGGTTCTGCTATCTAACGTAAAAGGTGAACAGTTGTAAAATTAATTACTAAGTTCTTGAGTAAAAAGACCGAGCAAGAAAGGGGACATGGTTTTGGTAAAGATCTCTGATCGGTATTTTAGATTGCCGCCGGCATTGCGTTCCAGTGAAAAACTGGTTTCTTCAAGAATGGTGCGGTCAATGTATGAAATGGTAATGGCACGCAAGCTACCTTCGCCGTCGATCGTATCATCTCCTCGGGTGGTGACCATGCCGATCACCTCACCGTTGTCATTTATTACCGGTCCTCCGGAAGAACCTTCCGCTCCCACCACACTGCCTTTTATGGAGAAGACGTCAGCGTAGTTTGAACCAAAGGTGTATAGTTCAGATATGGAGGTGTCGGCCAACCTGGGAATTAGTGGGGTGTCGGAGCCGTTCTTTATCAGAGCGGTTGCAGGATAGCCGGAGACTTGGACGTTGTTTCCTTTGATGGTGTTTGGTAATAATTCTGTGTTGAAGGCGAGAGATGGGAAAGAGGCGGGTAAAGGTTCACCGGTTGTAGTTTCTGATACGTAAATAAGAGCATAATCACGTTCACCGGTTCCCATTGGAACTTTGGCGTCGATCATTGAGGCATTTTTCTGCACCCAGGCTGGTGGGATATATAGCAGCTCGGCTTTATACTTGGCTTCCGCCGGATCACCGTTTCTGATCAAGCATTCAGCCTCGCCGAGAGAGTTGGTGGCGCTAAGTAGGAGGTATTGAGCCACGTGAGCATTGGTCATAATGACTCCGTTGCTCTGAATGAAGAAGCCGGTGCCGGTAGTGGTGCGGATAGTTTCTTCCGTGGTGAAGGTACAAAAGACATTGACTATAGCTTCAAGTGGATCAGCAGTGATATTTTTCGGTGTTTCCAGGCTGTCTGCCAGCGCAGCTTTTTGGTACTCGCTACTTTGCAGTAGGATATTTGGGATACCATTATCGGTAAATGACGAGGGTAGTGAACTAATACCAGCTTTATCTTCGATCAGTGCGCTCTCACGAGGTTCGTCTTGAGGTAGATATTCCATGACCTTATCCGCCAGTATGTTTGTAAAGGCTAGATAAGCAGTAAGGAAACCGGTGATCAGATCTGTTAGAAATTGCATAATTCAATAGATTATAGCAAGTTTTAGTGGAAATTTTCTATTAATAATGGTAGAATCGCCTTTGTTGTTGATCGGCAGATTGAATATCTTAACATAGTGTTCAATTTCAAAGGTCAATAATATGCAGGTTTAGGAATGTTGGTGTATCTTGGCGATACAACCGCTGCACTCGAAGCATAAAGAAAAATAAACTTTTCTTTAGCCTCTCGTTTGCGGGTGTAGTTTAGTGGTAAAACGACTGCCTTCCAAGCAGTAGTCGGGAGTTCGATTCTTCTCACCCGCACAGCCAACAGAAAAACCGTCCTTCAGGGACGGTTTTTCTGTTGTTGCTGTGCGGAGTGAAGAAAGTGCCCTGCGGCACTTTCGTGAAGAATCGAAAAGCGGAACGATGCCGTAGGCGAGTGAGCTGGGGTCGAGAGTACTTAGTAGAATCTGAGCGGAGCGAAAGATTATACTTAGTAACTCGTGACCGATTCTTCTCACCCATTTTTATTTATAACAATTCCGCACAAATGGCAACGGCCCAGAAACGTTAGTTTCTGGGCCGTTGCCATTTGTAGCGGGAGTGAAGAATCGAAAGACGGAGGTCCATGTGAATTTCATAGCGAAGCGGAGAAAGAGAGGACCGAGTCAGGGTCGTGAGCGATATGAAAATAATGAGTTTACGAATATATTTTCAATTGACTCCTGGCCGACTTTTCTCACCCGGAAATTACTGCATAGTAAATAATAGTGGCTGACCCCATTCCCCCCCCATTTCCCTGACATTCTCATTTTTTCTGACCTCTTTTCCGTCAAATAATTAGGTAAATATGATAGACTCAAAAGTATGACAAGCTTACAAGAGCAAGTAATTGTCGGTCTTATCCTCTTATTAATATCAGGTTTATTTACCTTGATTTATAAAAAGTGGGATAAAATTTACAATTATTTAGAAAGAAAGAGAATAGAATGGTTTCCATTACAGCAAACGATAACTTTTTCTATTAAACACAATGAGAAGTTAAACTCAGGTATTTATTATGAGGAGATTAAAAAGGTTTTTTTAAATAATCTTAAAAAATACAAATTAGAAAAATCTATATCCCATAAAGATTTTTCTGATATCTTCTTATTTAATGATACAAAGCAAGCTCAGGAGTTTAGAAACAAAAAGAATCTAGACTTGATTTTATGGGGTGAATTCTCAAACGATCACTTAAAAAGAAATGGTGAACTTGAGAGTGAAATAAAGTTAAATTTTACATATGGATATAGGTATGACGTCAATAATAAAGTAAAAATTGAGCAAGATATCCAAAGGAGAGTTAATGAAATTGGGAAAATTAAAAACCATTGGAAGATTCGAGAGGACGACTCTTTAGAAGATGTCGGGAAAGTTGCTGATGGAATGTTTACTATAGCTTTATTTACATTAGGATTATCTCTTACAAACCAGCTACGGTTTGAAGAAGCCGAAATCATATTTGATAAGTTGTCTACTTATCTAAATGATAGAAATGACCCAATGGTTAGCCGTCTAAAAGAGTACCTAGTTACATGTAGTAGATTTTTATTACGAATTATCTTATCTGAGAAGAATATAGGCTGGCGACAAGCAAACAAAATTTCCAAAAAAATTATTGAAATATTACCTGAAGACAAATTCGGATTAATCAGTGTCGCTATTAGTTACTACAAGATTGGTGATTTGGACAATAGTGAAGTTGTCACTTCTAAATTGATAAAAGCTTATCCTAGAAGCGGTGCGGCTAGAATCAACCTTGCTTTTATGCACATTCTGAAAGGTAATTACGACAGGGCTCTCCGTAATTATAATAGACTATTTAACAACTCAGAAATTGATTTTGAAACACTAGAGGTTGTAGATTTTCTGAATAGGGAATTTGAAAGAACTAAAGAACCTGCATTGAGATATGCTAGTGGTGTAATAACACTAAAACTAAATGGTGATAGGAGCTTGGCCATAAGGGATTTGAAAGAATTTATATCCCTTGTGACAGAAGATTCACACGGTGCGATGTATTTTGATGCTCAAAGTATATTACTTAATTAGAATACTATCTACAGAGGTTTTTGTATAAAACTTGCCATCTTTAAACTTTTTAGTAAACTGGTCTTCATACAGAGCCGGAGGTAGCGCATCTTGGCAAACTTACTAAATAACAAATAATTTTATGGAAAAAGTACCGGGATGTTTTTATCGGGTCAGTGTTAAGGCGTTGGTCTTAAATGAGGCTAAGGATAAGTTCTTGGTGTGTGAGGAGGAGAGTGGAGTTTGGGAATTGCCTGGGGGAGGCTTGGATTGGGGAGCGACACCGCAAGAAGACTTACCAAGGGAGATAATGGAAGAGATGGGGCTGGTGGTGACTAGGGTGGCTGAGGATCCGTCATATTTTATTACCGATAAGACCATAAACAGGGGTACTTGGTTTGTGAATGTGTTATACGAGACGGAACTTCAAAATCTTGATTTCACCCCGTCAGATGAATGTATTAATATCAAGTTCATAAACAAAGACAATATAAATGATATGAAATTATTTCCGTCGGTTGAGAAGTTGGTAGAGATGTTTAGATCAGAAAAACATCAATAAGATTTAAATATAGCTTAGCAAAAATTGACAGTTTGCTCGGATTGGATTATTACATAGTAAGGATAGTTTTTAAGTTTGGTCTTTTTTCAACCTCTTTTTAAGTACGGAGGAAGTCATGAAGAAGTTTTTGGTGGTTTTAGTGATGATGTCGACAGTGCTACTATCGTCATGTGTTACGTACCCTTACTATGGCTATGGCGGTGTGTATAGTTATAGCGCGCCCCAGTACAGTTACTGGGGATTCTATAATGAACCGGTCAGGTTTTATGGTTATCATCCGTCCTACGTCTATGATCCGTTTGGTTTTTGGCCTTCATTAGTACAAGGGGCTGTTTTTGGCTTGGGGTGGTTGTCGATCCACAGGATCTTCGGCGGACATCATCACCATTGATCAACTAAAAGAGTGTGTTTCAAATATGATTCACGCTCTTTTATCTTTACAAATCCTCATAATAGTATAGTCTCTGTAATCAGAAGCAATAGTTTTGTGTTTTTCTTTAACTTAACCAAGAGGTGAGAATATGATGATGCCGGAAAGTGTAAGTACTGACAAAGCAAAGACAGAAGAACGTGAGATCAAGGATCAGTTAGGTAAGGAATGGATAAGTTTGGGATGTTTTAAAATACACCCTGCCAATCCTTATCATGAATTTTTTACTTACAAGGTCGCTCCTTTGTGGCTTAAGGGTCTGATCTGGCTAAGAAATGCCAGCTGGTTTGGGTGGTTATGGTGGGGTTGTCAGATCTCGACTGTAGCTATAATAACCTTGTTTCTTTTTGCCGACTTACCTTTGTTTGGTGCGGTATTGGTGATCCTCGCACCGGTAGGTGTGCTCATATTGGATCATTTTTACGACAGAATTGTATCGTGGCATAACGATTATGGTCCTAATTCGAGACCAGCTGGATTGGCAAAGAAGTATAGGTGTCCGACTGTTTTTAAAAAGATTGGTAGAAGAACATGTCAGATCGTTAAAGTGACTGCAGAAGGTATGGTCACACATGTTTTTCTCAGATCTAGCCATTAACCTAACAGGTATAAAAATTAAAACCCGCATAGCAATAGCTTATGCGGGTTTTTTCATGCTCCTTTTATAGAACTTACAATTCCTGGTGAACTACATGATCCAAAAGGAACCGTGGTCCTTCTTGTAAGTTTGTATTCTTTAGCTCATCCAAAGTAAGCCAAATCGGTTCATGTTTTTGGTTTTCTTTATCTGAAACATCAGCTTTTGCTTCGTTTTCTAGTTCGAACAAAAAATTTTGGAAGCGGGCCAGGCGATTCACTTTCTTTACCCCGTGCCAAAATAAGGCTTGATAGCGAGGTAATTTACAAATCAAACGTAAATTCAAGTATCCGGTTTCTTGCGTTACCTCTGTTCTGGCGGCTTCTTCAGCTGTCTGTCCATTTTCAATTCCTCCGGTGACAAAGGCTGTCCAGTTCACGTCCTTCCACTTCATGAGCAAATATTTACCGGTCTCTGGATTGCGTACCACTGCGTTTACCGCGTCCCTTTCAATGATCTCCTCATTTTGATGAGGGGCATCATCGCCAGTGTCTTTAAATAATGGTCCTAGGTCAATATTGTTTTTGTCCATCATAATGTACCTTAAAAAAGATTAAAATAAGATCATAAAACCTATTGCACTTTATCACTAAAGTGTCTTTTCCTCAATTGGTCTTGTCTAGGTTAGGTTGTTTGTTAAACTGTAAATATGTCAGATAGATTTACTTACGTTGGTTCGGTTTATTTATTTCTAATAGATGATAACAAAATTCTATTGCAACGCCGTTTTCAGACCGGTTTTCAAGATGGTAACTACGGAGTGCCGGCCGGACACTTGGACGGTAATGAGACTGTCAGGGAAGGATGTGCCAGAGAAATAAAGGAGGAGATCGGCATTGAAGTAAAGCCGGCAGATCTGCAGGTGGCGCATGTGATGCATAGAAATACTGAAAAAGATGAACGAATAGATTTTTTTATGACTACCAAATCATATAGTGGAGAAATTAAAAATTGTGAACCACACAAATGTGATGACTTGAGTTGGTTTGATCTGGATCAGTTACCTGACAATATGGTTGATTATGTGAAATTAGCGATAGAAAACTACAAAAACAATATCATTTATTCTGAGTTTGGTTATTAAACCTACTCCTTACTCCGTGGCTTTTTTGAAATACGATTTTTCTGAAAAAATATCATAGCCGATCTTGGCGTTGTGGTGTTTGGCAAAGTCTTTTCTTTGGGTTAGGACTTCTATAAAACGAGTATCGTTGAGGCCGGAACTGCCTCTTACCAAAGCGGTTTGGTGATCGGGTACATCGCGGAGTTTTTCATAGTAAGGGAGCTCTCCGTAACGAGTGAGAGTCTGACCGTCGGTCCTGATGTCGGTAGGTAGCACGGTGGTCTTAGAGTTGCCGAAACTGTCGATGTTCCAGATGGCGGGTGGTAGGTCTGGGACTTGATCCAGGTCATAGATCTCACCTGGTAGGTTGTTGCCTTGGATCATAAAAGCGCCCGCTCGGGGAGTGAAATCAAAACTACGGAATTGACTGTGTGGAACTCTTTCGGCCTCTTCGGCGGTAATGAAGCCAGTGTCTTGCATTATTTTAACGCTTTCATGGATATCGAGAACGTTTACTTCATTTATAACGCCGAGCTTCTTAACTCCGGAAAAGGCGTAGCCGTCGAGTGAAGAAATGACTAGGGTTTTTTCATGCCAGAAATAGGCGAAAGGGGTGCCATTTTCCCATTTAACGGTGTGTCCGCCACGAGGGGCTACGTTTACCAGTATCAGGCCTTCATGGCCGGCGGTAGCGTCCAGAATGTCGATCAGCTGCATGCCAGCCTCAAGATCGCTGTCGACACCAATAAAAGAAACGGCAGTATCATAAAAAGAGCCGGCGCGACTTTCTTGTCGACCGCGGGCGTTGTCGTCTCGACTGTCGTTAATGATGGTAGTGAACATGGTGTTATTATATCAAATCACAGGAGAACGGAAGAACAGCAAAAGCCCCATGGCTGAGGGGCTTTTACCTTTTGTGATGGGAAATAGCGAGGAATACTCTTTTGTATTTCCACATAGCGTATTACCTCCGCTACTCTTACAGTATATCACAGCAAGAAATATTTTTGGGGTGGTTTGTGTTTATAAAACCGCCCGCAGGCACGGGCCTGCGGGCGGTTTTATAAAGAGTTACTATTTCACTGAGTCCTTCAGTGCTTTAGCGGCACGGAACTTAGGTACTCGCATGGCTGGAACTGTAACAGTTTCGCCGGTGCGTGGGTTTCTAGCTTCTCGCTTAGCTCGCATTTTGGCTTCAAAGATACCAAAACCGGCAATTGAGATTGAGTCGCCGTCTTTCATGCCGGCTTCAATGCTATTAAATACTGTGTCTACAGCGCGCTCGGCATCAGCTTTGGTTGTACCAAGTACTTCATGTACTTTACTGATGATGTCTGCTTTATTCATAGATTCAGAAAATTATTCTTCTAAGAGCGATTAAAAAATGTTGTGGTGAGTAGGTTGTACTCATGCACGGTGCCTATTTAAATGGCTACTAGTATTATATATCAACGTCTTTCTGATGCCACGTCTTGTATGTTCATTTTTCTGTGTTCTAGTTTTTTGAGCTTTTACTCCATATCATAAAAAATATTATAATGTTGAAATGAAAATTGGAATTATGGGAGCGAAGGGGAGTTTCTCAGAAGAGGTTGGAGAATTATTTATAAGAAAACAAAAAATAACAGACGGGGAACTGGTGCCATTGATCTCGGCGGAGAATGTATTATCGAATTTAGAAAAAGGGTTGATAAATAAGGGTATTTTTCCGATTGAGAACAGTAATGGAGGTATTGTGATCGAGGCAGTCTACGCGATGGCAAAGTATAAGTTCAGTATTTTTGAAATGTTCGAATTGGAGGTTCACCATATGTTGTTAGTGAAAAAAGGAGTGACTCCGGCGCAAATAAATAACATTTGTTCTCACGATCAGGCTTTAAAACAGTGTCGTATGTACTTAAAAAGAGTGTGGCCTAGTGTGGACATCTCCCCTTATGCTGACACGGCACAGGCTGCTATAGACCTCGGATCTGGCATTTTGCCGGAAACTACGGCTGTGATCGCCTCAAGGCGCTGTGCTGAATTGTATGATCTAGATATCATTGAAGAGTCGATCCAAGATCTAAAATTCAACTACACTACGTTTGTGGTCGCAGAAAATATTTCGTGAGATATAAGTTCCATTCTTTCAGAGTGATAAAAAAATATCCGCCGACTTTCGTCGGCGGATATTTTTTATCTAGCGTAACTGACCACTCGGGTTTCTCTGATCACATGGACCTTGATCTCACCGGGGTAGCGGAGATTGGTCTCGATGTTGGTGGCAATGGTGCGGGCTAAGGTGTGTGATTCAAAATCAGTTAAGGTTTGCGGGTTTACCAGTACTCGTACCTCGCGCCCGGCGGAAATAGCGAAAGCTTTATCTACTCCATTTATGGAGGTGGCGATGGTTTCGAGGTCGGTCAGGCGTTTGATGTAGTTTTCGATCGAGTCACGTCTGGCTCCCGGACGTCCACCGGAAAGAGCATCGGTCACTTGGACAATGATGGACTCCGGAGTTTCGTATGGATACTCTTCGTGGTGAGCGCGCATGGCGAGAATGACCTGCTCGTCAACGCCGTATTTTTGCAAAATGCGGATACCAATTTCCACGTGGGTTCCGGAAACTTCATGACTGACGGTCTTTCCAATATCATGAAGCAGGGCGCCAGCTCTGGCTACGGCCACATTGGCTCCCACCTCTTCGGCAATGATGGCGGCTAGGTGGGCCATCTCAACTGAGTGCCATAGGACATTCTGTCCATAGCTGGTGCGGAAATGTAGTCGTCCGAGGATGGTGATAAGGTCGGGATGGAGATTTGGTACACCGGCTTCGTAGGCGGCCTTTTCACCCATTTTCTTGATCACACCGGCCACTTCTTTGCGTGATTCTGCAACAGTCTCCTCTATCTTGGCCGGTTGGATACGTCCGTCTTTTAGTAGACTCTCCAGAGCTACGCGAGCGATCTCACGACGGATCGGATCAAAACAGGAGAGAACGATATAGCCCGGGGTTTCGTCGATCAAAACGTCAACGCCGGTGGCTCGTTCGAAAGCTCTTACATTCCGACCTTCCTTGCCGATCACTTTACCTTTGATGTCGTCGCTCGGGATCTCCACGTTGGTGGTCATGGTGTTTGGTGGGACAGTATTGCCGACCCTGTGCATGGCCGCCAGTAGGATGTTTTGCGCTTTGGCTTCGAATTGTTCTTCACCGGCACGTTCGATCTTTTCAATGCGAGCTTGCAGGTCGCCGGCTCTTTCAGCTTCCATTTTGGCTACCACACGATCGAAAGCCTCTTCTTTAGTGAGGCCTGCGACCTCCTCCAGTTTGGCTTCTATTTCATTGTTTCTCTCGTCTAATTTTAGTTTGATGGCTTTTATTTCCTGAACTTTAGCTTGCAAAGCTTCTCTTTTTGAGTCCAGGTCAATTTGTCTGCTATCAAAAATATCCTCTCTTTTCAAGAGGTGTTCTTCTTTTGTGGCTAGTTTTTGTTCTTGAATTCTTCTTTCAGCTTTGGCTTCTTCTTCGATTTTGTTGGCCTTTTCTTCCGCTTTTTCTATTATTTCTATAGCTTTTTCTTCTGCCTTAACAGTCTTTTCTTTGATCTCGATCTCCAGTGATGACTTCTTAGATAAAGCTTGAAGATAGCGTAGGTAATAACCAGCTGATGTCCCGATTCCGAAAATTGCAATAACCACCAATACGGTTACAAGTGGTGACATGATGTCTCTTCTTACAAATTATTAAAATTCTCTACGTGTCGTCTTTGGTTTGGCTGTCGTATCTGTCAAACACTCGTACCATAGCAGAATTACCGAGGGTTGTAAAACAAAGTTGTCGTTTTTTTGGTCGGTAAGGTTTTGGTGTGTGGCGTAAGAACAACTGCCCCGCGCCTTCGGCGCGGGGCAGTTGTTCCCTTTTTTCTTCTTTTCAGTCTATATCTATTTGTACACCTTATCAATGATCCCGTACTTCTTGGCTTCCTCTGCATCCATAAAGAAGTCTCGATCGACATCGGTCTCGATCTTGGTCAGTTTCTGTCCGGTGGCTTTAGCGAGCATGCGGTTCAGGCGGTCGCGAGTCTTTAGGATGTGCTTGGCGGTGATATCAATATCGGTAGCTTGTCCGTAGGCTCCGCCCATCGGTTGATGGATCATTACTTCAGCATTCGGCAAGATAAATCGCTTGTCTTTAGCACCCTGAGAAAGGATCAGTGATCCCATCGAAGCGGCTAGGCCGACACAGACGGTTGCTACGTCCGGTTTGATGTGATGCATGGTGTCAATGATGGCCAAGCCGGCGGTGACACTCCCTCCCGGTGAGTTGATGTAGATCGAAATATCTTTCTTGGGGTCTTCTGATTCAAGAAATAATAGTTGGGCTATGATCAGGTTTGACATGTAGTCTTCGATCGGGCCGGTGATGAAGATGATGCGTTCCTTGAGCAGTCGTGAATAAATATCAAACGCTCTTTCGCCCATCTGGGTCTTTTCGATCACCATCGGTACCAACTGACCCTTTGGTTGTTCTTTATGTGTTTTACTTTGCATTTCCATATATTTTTATCAAGATTATTTGCCTATGTTAGCAGATTTGTGGGGAGAAAAAAACCGGTGGGCGGCCAAAGGCCGCCCACCGGTTTTTTAACTCACTTCATTTATTTCTCACTATCATTATCTCCTTCAAGCATTTTTAGTACCACTTCATTTACCAAGATACTTTCCACGTAAGTCTTTACTCGGCTTTCGTCTGCGTCCTTGTACTGTTTTAATATTTCCGCCACTTGTTCTTCTACCAACTTCGCGTCAGGTTTAAGTTCTTCTTTCTTAGCTATTTCGTTGAGGATAAGTTGTAGCTTGGCTCTTTTTTCGGCCGCTGGTCTCCACTCGGTTCCAAGTTCTTCCTTAGTCTTTTTGATGTGTTTTAGGTAATCATCCATGTTGAGGTTTGACCTTTTGAGATCCTCCTCCATTTGCGCGAACATCTGATTCAGTTCAGATTCGATCAAAACCTGAGGTAGTTCAATGGCGCTGGCGTCAATAATGGCGTCGGTCAGTTTTACGCGGTGCTCTGATGTTACCTCACGTTTCTTTTCAATTTCAAAGTGTTCACGCACCTTAGCTTTAAAATCTTCTGCTGTCTCAAATTGCCCCGGTTGACCCAGAGTCTTCGCCACTTCGTCTGTTAGTTCGGGAATCTTTAGGTCTTCTTCCTTTTCCACTGTTTCCGGAGTCGGTAGATCTCCTTCTCCTTTGGCTGCAGCTTTCTTCTGCATTCTTTCGTAGGCTGCTTTTTGTCGCAGGATGTCTTCGATCTTCTTATCAAGTTCTTCATCGCTCACGATGTCAGATTCTTTGGTTTTGTTTACCTCGTTAGCGATCTTTTTGTAATCCGGTAGGGTTATGTCAGGCAAGACTGCCACCAAAGCTGTAAAGCCAAGAGGGTTGTCAGGTGCGACCTTGGTGATCTCGATCTTTGGGTAACCAATAGCGTCAATCTCGTGAGCCTCTAATATCTGCGGATAAACGTGCGCGATAGCTCGTTCGGCCATTTCGGTCAAAATGGTGACCTCACCCAGTTTTTTTGCCAATACCTCTTCCGGCACATGACCTTTGCGAAAACCGTCTAATTCAACGTTCTTCCCAAGAGCCTTAATGGCCGATTTACGTTCTTTGTTTAACTCTTCATAAGGAATCTCACCGGCGATCTTGACTTGTGACCCCGGTTCTTCGGTGACCGTAAAAGCGGTCTTAAAATCTATATTGTATGAATGTGTGGACATATTATGGCTAGTGTACGGATATATATAAGAATTGCAATACTTCTGGTCATATAGAGCCAGTTGACAAACATTCGGAATTAGATATAATGTTAGCTTTCTAACTTTGTTCTTCGGAGTCGTGTGATGGAAAAAGAAATCATAACTGCTGATCCGGTAAACTTTTGTGTCACAGTTCTTTTATTACTGGAGGAGGTTGAAAAGGCTGATGTTAAAAAAAGTCAAAGCCTTCTCAGGCAACATGGAGACAGGCTTTTTTCTAAAAAGGAACTTGAGGTGATACGAGGTAGTCAGAATTTAAAAAAATTACTGGTTGTAGTTCACAAGGCCAAGGAAAAGGATGATGAATTATATAAAAAAGTAAGAAGTTTCTTTTTTGAAGTTTTGGATTGTTGCACAAAAAAGAAAAAGTAACAGTGACCGATACCGGCGGAGTACATACTCTCAGGTATCGGTTGTTTTTGTTTGAAATAGTAAATTTACGTTCGGTTAATTACTTTTCAACTCCGCTTCAATGGCATTAAGTTCGACATCCAAAGTATCAAGATTAGTGCTCTCTAGGTCGGCTTCGATGGTGCTGATCTCGTCTGAGGTGCTCATAGCATTAAAACTGTCGGTCTGCGCTCTGGCGGTTGTGCTTTCCGGTTCACGATTGGTTTCTGCGGTCGGTCTTTCCGGAGTGACGGGGGTTGTAGTGGATGGGTTGGTTTGGTTCTGCCAGTGAAACAAACCGATCAGAAGCATGAATAAAGCGATAAATATCAAGCTGATTATTAAGCCACCGTGCTTAACAATGAGAGTTTTTTCGGTAGGAACAGTATCTTGTTCTTGGTTGATTTTCATATTTATATTATTTCTTTAGAAGTTAATTTTCAACTATAATTTCTGCGTCAGAAGAAAGTGTATTTGAAGCATTTTCGATCGAGGTCTCTATTGTTGTTTCCGTTATAGGTGTGCTATTTTTTATGGCAGTAATTACCGTTCTTAATTCAGCTTTATTTTGTACCAATAGTTCTTTGGTGCTACGAAAGGTTTCTTTCACTAGTATCCAGTCCTCCGGTGCGGTGGTCGATAGGGTGGCGTTATAAACAAGAGTATCGATGTCACGAATACTTTGTTTTGCTACTTCTAGAGTTACTTTGGCTTTTGCTAACTCTTCTTCGGAATTGCCAGTGTCGATCCCTTCCAGTTTTTGTTTATTTACCCTTGATTCAAGTCTGGTAACGATTTTGTCAAAACGAACGATCACCGCATCTATTCGGTTGCTCATGTTGGCGGCTAAATTAATGATCCTCTTTTGTTTAGCTTCATCTAAAGTGGTTTCGGAGTGTTTTATGGGCAATGATCTTGCTGCTCCAGCTCTTTCTTCTGAAGGTGCTATTTGGCTGGTACTGCTGGCGGTGCTACTAGCTGTGCTGGTTGAATTAGCAGTGTTTTCCAAACTTGAAGTGGTGGTTGGTGTTGATGTGGTGGTGGTGCCGATAAATTGTTCAATAGCAACTCCTTCTTCTTGATTGTTTTGGGCAAAAGTATCACCCGTAAGTAAGAACGCCGTCAATAGTATAGGTATAGGATACAAAAAATATCTTGGGATGGTCATAAATTCAATAACATTTTTAAAATAAAGTCTTGGTTCAGATCAATTAACTATAATGGTACACTCATTTGGTTTTTGGTCTATTAAATCTTAACAAGAGAATTGTGAATAGTATAACTTATAATCGTAGTTTTGTTTTTGGTTAATTTGGAGACGTTCTGTTATCCCCAGTCCAAACCAGGTATTGGCTGGCACCTTACGGGTCTCTTGGTATAATCTTCAATACATGGAGCCATCTTTCTTATAGATGGCTTGTTGTACATTTACAAAATTTCAATATTAATAATAATAAAATAAATTATGGCTAAATTTTTATCAAACACAACTAACCTAATCGCTAAGTTCAGCGTCCTTTTCGGCATTCTGTTCTTAGCGACTTTTTTATACGCTAACTCTGCCGTGGCTGCGTCGGCAGACTTTGTTGATACCCTGATTGAGGACATGGGTGAGAACGAAGCTACCTTAATGAACGCGCCAGACACTGGATGGTCAAAGAGAGCTTACTTGGACATGGGTTTTGCCGCCAGAGGTGACGCTACTCCGAGTATGTGGGCCGATGCTCAAGGAGGTCAATACACTTCTTCAGAACCATGGCGGACCATCCTCCCTTGGTTCCAGATCTGGCCGGTAGAAGGCAATAGTGGAGTATCTACCGTTCAGGTATCTAACATTCAGGTACAGATGCTTATCGGCGGTACCTGGGAAACATTGGAGCTTGAGCCGGAGCAGTGGGGTCAATTAGAACCTTGGAACTTGATCGGTGGGAAAGGTGAGGTTCAACAAACAGAAGTAGAAGAAGGGGTATATCAATACGTGATCGATAACTCCGGTCCGGTTCATGGTGGTCTTGGTCGTCACGAACTATCAGCTTTGGGAATTGACCCTACCGCTATTGAAGGAGTAGCTATCTCAGCGGTAGCCGAGATCGTAGATGGTGATGGAGAGATCTTGTTCGAGATCGGAGGAGATTACCACCCTAACATGGAGGTTCAAGTAGAGGATTTTGCTCTCCAGTGGGGACCGGCAGTTGGTGGATCTAAATTTGGCATCATTGATGGTGCTCGTTGTATCTACATGACCACCATCGATCCTCCGGGAGCTGATGATTCAGCTTATAGCGGAAAAAGAGCTTTAACTCACGACGAACTACGCGCCAATCCACCAGAAGACCTCTGTGATGGTGCCGGATCAAGCAAGCGTCCTAAGATCGAGTTTACCGCGGAAGAATCAGGTCGTGGTAACTCAGTAGAATTGACTTGGGATGTAGAGAATGCTGATACTTGTAAGGCGGCTGAAGGTACTCCAAGCTGGAGTGGAGAAGTAGAGACTTCAGGTAGTCAATTCATTGAAGATGTAGAAAATGACACTAGATTTGGTCTAGTTTGTGAAGGAAATGGTTTCAAGACCAGAAAATCAGTCAGTGTGACCGCGGCCGGTGAAGTCATAGATGATGGAGGGGATGAGGATGGTGATGGTCGTCATTTTGAGAATAGTGAGGATGGCGATGGTAGAGGTGATTACGAAGAAGAATCAGGAGGTAGTGAATCAGAATCAGAAAGTTCCAGTGATGACTCTGGAAGTGATTCAGGTTCAGATACTGGTTCTGGAGGTGGCTTTGGCGAAGAAGCCAAGCAGAACATGGTCAGGATCCTGAACTTGTTGGTGGAGAAGTTACTCCAATTGCTTGATCTTTACCAAAGATTACTTGGTCTTTAAGGATCAGGTGATTCAAATACAAAAGAACAGCTCCCTTTGGGAGCTGTTCTTTTGTATTTGGTGCTTTAGAAAAGCAACCACTCTAGGATCTGTCTTTGGTATACATATCACGACTTTTTTCAAAGGCGGCCATCGCTTCGTCTTTGCCGTGCCAAGAACCGATCGATACTTCTTTGTTCTGTACTTTTTTGTAGGTCTCAAAGAAGTGAGTCATTTCTTTGACGAAATGTTTGTTGATGTCGGCTAGGTCTTTAACCTCATCAAAACGCGGGTCGTCTACCGGAACGGCTACGATCTTGTCGTCACGGTCTCCTCCGTCGATCATTTCCATAATGGCCACTGGGCGAGCTTTGACAAGTATCCCAGGAGCTAATGGATAGGTGGTAAGGACCACCACATCAAGGGCGTCGCCGTCATCAAATAAAGTTTGTGGCACAAATCCGTAGTCGAATGGGTAATCCTGAGCGGTGTGCATCACTCGATCTAAGGCGATCATACCTGTCTCCTTATCTATCTCATATTTGTTTTTGGAAAATTTAGGAATTTCAATGATGACATTCATTGCTTCTTTGTTTCCGGGTTCAATGTCGTGTAACAAGTTCATAATATACTTTTTATCTTAATATGGTTTGTATTGTAGCTAATTTAACGACAGAAACAAGAGTGGACAAGGGTTTGGTGATGCATAAAGGATCGATATCAAAAGCAGAAAAACATCCGACTCAGGTCGGATGTTTTTAGTTAGATCTAGTCCTTTTTGTCTTTGGACTCTTCCTCTTTTAGCTGTTCCTCGGCTTCTTCCGGAGTATCTACCTCATCGAATTCTTCGTCATTAGGGTTTAGGTCACGGTCTTTGGTAGGTTCATCTTCTTCCGGCAGTTCGGGTTTAGTAGTAGTAGCGTCCTCGTTTTCAATGGTGTCGATATCGCTTCCGATGACGGTTTCTTCACTGGCTTCAAGATCGGTGGTACCGTCAGCGTCAGCCTCAGCTAGCGCTTCACCATTTTGAGCTGATACGATATCGATCTTCCAGCCGGTAAGTTTGGCGGCCAAACGAACATTCTGCCCGCCGCGACCAATGGCCAGTGATTGTTGATCGGGAGATACTTCGGCGATAGCATGTCCTCTTTCACCGGTTTCTTCGTTCGGTTCAGCTTCGATCTTGATATTCATTACTTGAGCCGGAGAAAGTGAATCCTCGATAAACTCAGCCGGTTCGGGCGACCATTCGATAATGTCGATCTTTTCACCACCAAGTTCACTCATAACGGTAGAAACTCGAACTCCACGTTGACCAACCAATGAGCCAACCGGATCAATGTGTTCGTCGTTGGCGTAAACCGCGATTTTGGAACGAGCGCCGGCTTCTCTGGCAACGGCTTTTATTTCTACGGTTCCGGTCTGTAGTTCGGGAGCTTCAATCGTGAATAGCCCGGCTAGAAAATCAGGATGGGCTCTTGAAAGCTTTAGGAAAATACCGCGAGAAGTTTCCTCAACGGCCAATAAAATGGCACGAATACGCTCGCCCGGTTTGTAGCGTTCGCCGGGGATCTGTTCATCATAAGGCATGATGGCGGTAACTCTACCAAGATCCACGTACAAATTACCGCGTTCAAAACGCTGGGCGTGACCGATCACGATATCTCCGGCCTTTTGTCCAAATTCCGCCAAAGCTGATTCTTTTTCAGCTTCCCTAATCTTTTGTACAATCACCTGTTTGGCTGTTTGGGCTGCGATACGTCCGAAGTCATCACGGGATTCAAGGGGGAAGGTCAATTCGTCGTTTATCTGCACGTCTTTTTTGATCATGCGAGCGGTAGACAACATGATGTGTTTTTCTTCATCAAATCTTATCTTATCCTCTCCTTCCTCTTCGGTTTCTTCCGGGACTTCGATCTCTTCTCCATTTTCGTCCTTTTCCGGCTCGGGTTTGAGCATGCTTTCGTCCACTACTATTTTTATTTGGTTAAAGGTGGTATCGCCGGTATTTAGGTCAAAATCAGCGGTGATGATCTGTCCTTTTTTCCCAAATTCCTTTTTGTAGGCGGTTGCCAAGGATTGTTCTATGGCATCTATCATTTTTTCTTTGGGAATTCCTCTTTCTTCTTCCAGTTCAGCCAAAACTGAATTTATTACTTTTAGGTCAAACATAATTCTTTTCTATAAGCTACTAAATCTAAATATCAAATAAATAAACTCAAAATAATCAATTTTTTCAACAAATGTTCTCTTTAATGTTCATTTCCACATTTCCACGAAGAATGCCCGGCGCGCGCCGAGCATTCAATCAGTAAGGGTATTATAGTCTAAATTGAGATATTGTAAAGATTATGCATGAAATCACTTGGATAAAAGGCTGGAAGATCGAAGATCTTCCAGCTTTCGTAAAAACTTGATTATATCTGTATTTACCAGCATTATTACTTCAGAGGTTTTTTCTGATAATCCTTAATAATGCTTATTGGAGGTATTTGATGGGTATCAAACCCGTGGTCTTTACTAAAGAAACTCTTGTCAGATTGACACAAGGTTTCAAACGGCTACTTGATTACTTAAAGAAAGATCTGCCAGAGCAGGTAAAAGACCTGATAAAAGAAGAAAAAATTAAAAGTGTTGAACGTCGTGAAGAATACGGAAGATTTTTTGCATTTGTCATTAATCTCTTTTATCTTGGCTTCTTGTGGGTCGCAATCATTTTCTTGTTGTTTCCGGGATCTTTTGTTTTAGGAGTTCCTTTGATAGCTTTGTTGTTTGGCCGATAAAAGAATCATCGCGTCTTCGTTAGTGAAGGCGGGGTGATTTTTATTTTGAAAATTTTCTTGGGGATTCTTTTATCGGCCAAAATTTAAATAATGATACAATGATATTTGAGGAGACTTTATAAGCTCATTTGGATTATTATTGTGCGTATACAAGACGAACAACTAAAACGTTTCTTTCTTGACGCCGGCCTTATCAAGAAAAAAGATATTGAGGCGGCTGAAAAAGTTGCTAAGGAAGAACACCGTACTTTAGCTGAAGCTATGATCGCCGAAGGTCATATGACCGAAGACGACATGCGTCGGGTTGAGTCTTATGTTCTTGGTATACCTTTCATTGCTCTTAAAAACGTCAAGATAGATTTTGATGTTTTGAGCCTGATCCCTGAACCGGTGGCTCGTACGCACAATATCATTGCTTATAAGAAAACTGACAAAGAAATGGAGGTGGCGATGCTGGATACGGCAGATCTACCGGCGATTGATTTTGTAAAGAAAAAGGTGGGATTGAAGATCTTGCCTCGTTTGACCGATACGGAATCAATGAGATTTGCTTTAAGGCAATATCAAAAAACTCTCAAGGATGAGTTTGGTGATCTGATCATGAAGGATGCCTCTGAACTTAAGGTGGTGGCGGAAGAGGGTGGAGAGGCTTTGACTGAGAGTGATCTGAAAAAAATGGCTGAGGACCTACCGGTGGTTCGGATCGTTGATACTCTACTTAGGCATGCCATTATTCAAGGCGCTTCAGATATTCATATTGAGCCAATGGAAGAAACTGTTATGGTTCGTTACCGGATTGACGGTATTTTAAACGATGCTATGAAGCTACCTAAGCATGCCTCTGGCACGATCGTGGCTAGAATAAAGGTCTTATCAAACTTAAAGTTAGACCAGAAAAGACTGCCACAAGATGGTCGGTTCAAGATGGAGATGGATGGTCAAAAGGTGGCTTTTCGTGTCTCGATCCTGCCGGTCTTTTACGGAGAGAAGGTGGTGATGCGTTTGTTGCGTGAGAATCGCAGTGGCTTTTCTCTTGAGGGTATTGGTTTTCATGGTAGTACTCTTGAAAGAGTGCATAAAGCAACTCGCGCCACCACCGGTATCATATTGGTGACTGGTCCGACCGGTTCTGGAAAATCAACCACTTTGTATACGGTTTTGGATCTTTTGAATTCGCCGGAGGTGAACATCTCCACTATTGAAGACCCGATCGAGTATCAAATGCCGAGGATCAATCAGTCTCAAGTAAAGCCGGACATCGGCTTTACTTTCGCGGCCGGTCTGCGTTCGCTGATGCGTCAGGATCCGGATATTATTATGGTGGGAGAGATCCGTGACGAGGAGACTGCCAGCTTGGCGATCAACGCGGCTTTGACCGGGCACTTGGTATTGGCGACTGTTCACACCAATTCCGCTTCCGGCACAGTCTCGCGTTTGATCGATATGGGAGTAGAATCATTTTTAATGGTGTCTACTTTGCGAGTGGCTATTGGTCAGCGTTTGGTTAGAAAATTATCTGAAGATAAGATACCGTATACTTTATCTAAAGCGGAGCGCGAAGAGCTCGGTGAGCATGTTGATATGAAAATAGTACTCGATACTCTTAAGGAAGAGAAGATCGTTAAAGAGGATGCTACTTGGAACGATATACAGTTCTATCATCCTAAAGAAAAAGGTGAGACTGAGGATGGTTTTAAAGGACGAATGGGAATTCATGAGGTGTTGGAGATCTCACCGACCATCAAGGAAATGGTCATTGCCGGTAAGACCAGTGATGAGATAGAAGTGCAGGCTCGTAAGGAAGGTATGCTCACTATGATCGAGGACGGTATTTATAAAGCGGCTAGAGGGCTTACTTCCATTGAGGAGGTACTGCGTGTAATAAATGAATAATCTATGCCAAAATTCACTTATACAGGAGAAGACAGTGAAGGTAATAGGATAACCGAGACTGTAACCGCGGATGATCGATATAGTGTTTATGATATTGCTCGTGCCGGTGGTCACAAGATCGTAAACATAGAGGAAGTTGGCTCGGGCGGACTGAAGGGGTTGGTGGATATGGAGAAGATCAACTACGCGCTTGGTCGCGTATCCAACGATGAATTGATCATGGTGACCAGAAATCTAGGATCGATGCTGACGGCGGGTTTGACGGTAACGAGGGCGTTGTCGGTGATAGAGCGTCAAAGCACCAATCATAAACTGAAGGGTATAATCAAGAGTATTATAGAAAAGATAAATAGCGGTGGGCAATTTTACGAAGCGCTTAAGGATTTCCCGAAAGTTTTCAGTGATCTTTATGTTGCTATGATCAAAGCTGGAGAAGAGAGTGGTAACTTGGCCGAATCACTCAAGACCTTAGCTGTTCAAATGGAAAAATCGAACAAGCTTTCCAAAAAGATCAAGGGTGCTATGATCTACCCTAGTATAGTTATTGTGGTTATGATCATAATCACTATCCTGATGATGATCTACGTGATGCCACAGATCACCGGCATTTTTGCCAATATGGACGGTGAATTACCAAAGACCACTCAGTTTCTAATTTCTACCAGTGACTTTTTTGTTGATCATACGCTGGTGGCTTTAGGGTCTATTATTGGTTTTGTGGTGGGAGTGGTATATTTCTTTCGTACCAAGATCGGTAAGACCTTTTCTTCTTGGAGTGTTACTAAATTGCCGGTCATTGGTACGATGGCCAAAGAAACCAACTCGGCCAGAACCGCCAGAACTCTTTCTTCGTTGCTTAATTCCGGTGTAGATGTGTTGCAGGCTATTAGTATCACCGGAGAGGTGGTGCAAAATGTTTATTACAAAGAAATTCTTGCTGAATCTGAGAAAAGGGTACAGAAAGGCAGTCCGCTTTCAGAGATATTTATTGAACGATCCGACTTGTATCCAATATTGGTAGGAGAAATGATATTGGTAGGAGAGGAAACCGGCCAGATATCGGAAATGTTGGGAGAGCTGGCAGTTTTTTATGAGAACGAGATCGAAAGAAAGACCAAGGATCTTTCCACTATCATTGAGCCTTTGTTGATGGTGGTGATCGGTGTGGCGGTCGGTTTCTTCGCTTTGGCGCTGATCGCGCCGATCTATTCTATCTCAGACGGATTGTCTTAATCGTCTTTTGTCATGGACACAAAAATAACAAAAAAATCTGGTTTTTCATTAATAGAGGTTTTGGTGGTGTCGGCTGTTTCTTTGATAATTTTCTCAGGCCTGTTTGTGACCTTTAAATATAGTTTAGAGCTGATCTCAGAATCTCGTTCCAAGTTGACCGCTCTTTCTTTGGCAACCGATAGGATCGAATATATTCGTTCTCTGTCCTATGACGAGGTCGGTACACAGTCGGGTATCCCAAACGGCAACATTCCTCAAAATCGAGTGGTAAACTTGAATGGCATCGATTTTGCTGAAAGGGTGTTGATCGAGTACGTTGATGATGATGCGGATGGTACGGGTGGAGCCGATACTAACGGGATTCTGTCAGATTACAAAAGGGCCAAGGTGGAGTATGCTTGGAAGCGTGGAGATAATGCCACCAGCTCCTTTTTTATCGTGAGTGATATCGTGCCACGTTCGGTAGAGACTACCTCAGGTGGTGGTAGTTTACGAGTCAATATCTTCGATGCCGATGTCCTGCCTCTTCCCGGTATCAACGTACGTTTGTACAATGATACGACCACTTCTACCATTGATGTCACCAAAACTACCGACGCCAATGGTACCGCCCTTTTTTCCGGCGCTCCGGCGGCTTCGAATTATGAAATATTTGCGTGGCAGGATGGTTATTCTTCGGACCAAACTAGAAAAGCTACCACTTCACTGGATACCCCAAATACTCTGCCAGTCACGGTACTTGAGGGCGATGTTTCTACGGTTAATTTTCAGATCGATGAATTGAGTGATCTAAACCTAAAGATCTTAACTGACCGAACTACCGGAGATGTGGTCGAAGCTTTTGATGATATTTCCGGTGTTGATAGTATTGCAAACGCTACCACCAGTGGCGGAGTGGTAAGGTTGACCGATACTGGTGGAGTTTACGACAATAGCGGATCTGTGATGTTGGATCCGATAACTCCTACTCCGCTGGCTGGTTGGGGGATACTAAAGACTGATATGACTCTACCGCCATCGACCGACGTCAAACTGCAATTTTACAGTAGTACCAATACGGCTGATTTGATACCGGATGGCGACCTGCCGGGAAATAGTGTCGGTCTTAGTGATGCCTACATTGATCTGCGAGATCTAAGTGTGGCATCGTATCCAACTATTGTGGTCGGCCTCACTCTTAGTACCACCGATACCAACAATACTCCGAGTGTGGATGAGCTCACTTTGTCCTATGCTTCAAGTGAGACACCTTTGGCATCTACTTTGGTCACCATAACAAGTAATAAGGATATTGGTACCAGCTCAAGTAGTCCTGTATACAAATATCAAATAAGCACCACCACCGACGCCAATGGAGAAATATTTCTCGAAGATATTGAATGGGACCAATACACGATAAGTTTGCCATCGACCAGAGTGATCAGCGAGGCTTGTTATAGGCATCCGTTAGAGCTTTTACCTGATGAGACTATCAGCGTTGATCTTTTGACCATCGCTTCAACCACTAACAAGCTTCGAGTAGAAGTGGTCAGGTCTGATGATATGCCGATCGTTGACGCCGATGTTCGTTTGACTAGAACAGCTTACGACACCACAGTTTCAACCGGTTGGTGCGGACAAGCTTTCTTCGGGTCGCTTGGTGATGAGACCGATTATACTTTAGAAGTGTCGGCTAATGGTTATACTACTCAAGTATTATCTCCCTACAGTATTTCCGGCGAGACGGTAGAGAGAGTGATTTTAACACCGTAAGATACCTTGGAATATGATAAAACCTAACCATGTACAATTTACCGTCTCTAGTACTCCTTTTGGGTTCACCTTGGTCGAGGTTTTGGTGGTGATAGGTCTATATACCGTGCTTTTGTTGTTTATTACAAATAGTATTGTAGATATGTATCATGCCAATGGATACACCATTGCTCAATCTGATGAGATCGATCAGGCCAGACGAGGATTGCAGTCGTGGCAGGCTGACGCCAGAGAAATGACTTACTCAGATAATGGAGTTTTTC
>CAYGKU010000001.1:103760-116895 GCA_964350745.1 uncultured Candidatus Saccharibacteria bacterium
GATAGCTATTATGGAACAGCACCGAACCGCTTTTTATAGCGACACTGATGCTGACGATAATGTTGAGTATGTAGAGTTTGTTTTGTCTACCACCACTTTGAATAAGTATACCTATAAGTCGTCCGGTTATCCGCCAGTGTATAATATGGGTACACCAGATAAGGTAGAGATTATGGCGGAATATGTCCAAAACATAGATCAGGCTACATCCACTTTTAGATATTTTGATAACTCCGGTATTGAGCTGACCAGCACCTCGTCATTGTTGACTGATGTCAGATATATTGAAGCTCAGGTCATTGTCAACATTGATCCGGTGAGATCTCCTGGTGAATTTTTGCTTAGAACCAGTGTGGCGCCAAGAAACTTGAAAGATAATTTATAAACAAAACATGTCTTCTTTGAAAAATAATATTTCAAATACTAAAAACTCAAAGGGATATCTCTTGGTCTTGGTGCTGGTCTTTGGGGCGATGTTCTTCACTATTATTTCCTCTTTTGTTGGTTATATTGTTATTCAAAATAAGCTGATCAACCAAAAAGTAGATCTTCAGTTGGCCGGGGATATTGCGGAAAGCGGTCTGAATTATTACAAATGGTATCTGGCTCACTTTCCGGATGATGTGACTGACGGTACCGGACTGCCCGGGCCTTATGTTCATACTTACTATGATCCTGAAGGGGCGGCGATCGGCGAGTTTTCACTCGAGGTGGCTTCGAGTACTTATTGCGGTGAGGTGTCCAGTATCGAGGTGACTTCAACGGGGCACACCTACCAAGCTCCCGATGTGAAGCGTACTATTGTAGCGCAGTATTCGCGGCCCAGTGTGGCCGAGTATGCCTACATCATCAACTCCGATGTATGGGCCGGGTCAGACAGGGTTATTATGGGGCCGTACCATTCAAATGGTGGCATTAGGATGGACGGTACCAACAACTCGGTGGTAACGAGTGGCCAAACCACTTGGACCTGTACCAGTTCTTTCGGTTGTAGTCCCAGTCAGACCGTGGACGGAGTCTTTACCACTACCGGAAACGCCAATGCTTCTCTCTTCTCTTTTCCGTCAGCACCGATCAACTTTACCGGTCTGACGGTTGATCTGGCTTCTATGAAAAATAAGGCGCAAAGCGCAAATGGTATCTTTATACCAAAATCAACTGATTATGGTTATCAGGTAGTCTTTAATGGAGATGATACGGTCACTGTCAATCGAGTGACGGGAACCTACCAGTACTGGGGATACAACTCGACTGATGGTTGGGAATATGAGCGCAACGTTATTACCAATACCGTCGCTTACAACACCTACAATATCGACCCCGAGTGTCCACTGATCTACGTGCAAGACAAGGTGTGGCTGGAAGGTAGTGTGAGTGGTAAGGTGACGGTAGCGGCCGCTGATATCACCTCTTCGTCAATAGATCCGAGTATCATTTTGCCTAATCATATTACCTACACTTCAGCTTCTACTTCTGGCTTGCTGGCGATCGCCGAGCATAGCGTACTTTTAGGACTTAATACTCCCGATGATATGAACTTGAATGGGATCTTCGTGGCCCAAAATGGTCGCTTTGGACGTAATCATTATTGTGACAGTTGTTGGAGTTGGGG
This sequence comes from uncultured Candidatus Saccharibacteria bacterium, assembly GCA_964350745.1. Classification (GTDB taxonomy): domain Bacteria; phylum Patescibacteriota; class Minisyncoccia; order Phycocordibacterales; family UBA918; genus OLB19. Next base: position 105,373 of record CAYGKU010000001.1, read on the forward strand.
TGATAAAGGCTTACCTGGATATCTTGATGCTTATGAGTTTAGAAACTCCCTTACCCTAAACGGAACTATTGTTTCTAACGGGCGAGTGGGCACCAAGTGGACCAGTGGTGGGGTGCCGGCTTCAGGATTTCTCAATCGGTACAATAGCTATGACCGAAACTTGGTGGATGACCCGCCTCCTCTGATACCGCGAACCTCTGACGTGTCTGAGGTGACCAACTGGCATGATGAGCGTTAGGTAGAATTTTCAGACAGTTATCAAGACCGCCCCCGTTTGAGCTGTGATACAATTTTCTGTATATGAAAAAAGCGAAACCCCTGGTGATAGGAAACTGGAAATTAAACCCCGGGAAGAAAGAGGAGGCTAAAGCATTATTTAGTGAGGTAAAGAAAAAATTGAAAAAGGTGGAGGAGGTGACTGTGGTATTGGCGCCACCGACGCTGTTTATTCCTGAGGTGGCTGGTTTGGCCAAGACCGGCAATGTACTTCTGGGAGCGCAAAGCACTCATTTTGAAGAACGAGGAGCGGTCACCGGAGAGGTGGGGCCGGCCATGCTGGCTTCCTATGGGGTAAGTCATATTATTGTTGGTCATTCCGAGAAGCGAATGCTGGGAGTGACCGACGAGCAGGTCAATAAAAAAACCTTGGCCATTCTAAAGCGGAGGTTGACGCCGGTGGTCTGTATCGGTGAAAGAAAGCGTGACGAGCAGGGGGATTTTTTGGGAGAGATTGAGAAGCAGATCAGAAGTCTGACCGCGGGTTTGACGGCTGTCCAGTTGAAGAAGATCGTGATCGCCTACGAACCGATCTGGGCCATCGGCACCGGAGAGAACGCTACTGCCGAAGACGTAAAGGAAATGCAGTTGTTCATTGTTAGTGTTTTGACTAAGTTGTTTGATCGCCAGACTGCCGAAAAAGTTCACCTCTTGTATGGCGGTTCGGTAAAGCCAAGTATTGCCAAGGGTCTTTTTGAGGAAGGTGGCATGAATGGTTTTTTGGTGGGCGGCGCCAGTCTTAAAGCGGAAGATTTTAGTAAAATTGTGTTTACGACTAAGGATAAATAAGGGGTAACTCGTTTTGTATGAATTTAAAATCAATAAAGAATGTAGATGATCTGGCGGGCAAGAGCGTGATATTGAGAGCTTCGCTTAATGTACCGCTTCAGGACGGTGAAGTTAGGAATAATTTTAGGCTAAAGCGAGCGGTTCCCACCATTGAGTATCTTAAGGATAAAGGAGCAAAGGTGATCATTGTTGGGCATATTGGTCGTGAACCGGAAGAGACCTTAAAGCCGGTCTTTGAAAAACTGAGAACTATGACCGCCATGGAATGGGGTGGCAGTATCACCGACCCAGATTTTGCGCAAGTAAAAGCGGAAATGAAAGATGGAGAGGCTGTACTGTGTGAGAACTTGCGGCAAAACGAGGGAGAGAAGAATAATGATGAGGAATTTGTAGACGCTATGGCAAAGCAGGCTGATCTTTATGTGAACGACGCTTTTGCGGTCAGTCATCGGGAGCATGCTTCTGTTTTTGGTTTGGCCAAGAAATTGCCGGCTTACGCTGGTCTTACCTTGATGGAGGAGGTGAAGAATCTTTTGGCTGTAATGGATCCCAAAAAACCTTCACTCTTTCTGCTTGGTGGTGCTAAGTTTCAGACCAAGGTTCCGTTGGTGGAAAAATATTTGGACCTATACGATAAAGTGTTCATCGGGGGAGCAATCGCTAATGATGTTTTTAAAGCTCAGGGATTGGAGGTGGGAGAATCTTTGGTTTCAGAGGTGTCACTTGAAGGAGCGGAGTTTTTAAAAAGTGACAAATTGCTCTTACCACTTGATGTGGCGGTCGATGGTCCAAGCGGAGTGTCGGTTAGAGAGATAGATAAGGTAGGTAAGGATGAAAAGATCTATGATTTTGGTCCGAAGACCATCGAAATGCTTGAGGGTCATATAAATGAAGCTGTGACGGTGTTGTGGAATGGTCCGTTTGGTAACTATGAGGCCGGTTTTGTGACCGGTACCGAGACTATTGCCAAGATCGTGGCCATGGCAGAAGGTTTTAGTGTGATCGGTGGTGGAGATACGGTAGCTTCCGTCGATAAGCTTGGCTTAAACGATAAATTTGAATTTGTTTCTACCGGCGGTGGAGCGATGTTGGCATTCTTGGAGCATGGTACTACGCCGGCTATTGAATTGCTAAGAGAGTAGCTGGGTAGAGCGCTGAGCGTATAAAAGGGCGAGGTTGAAGCCTCGCCCTTTTATACGCTCAGCGCTCTAATTTAAATTTATAGAAATTAGAAAACATAAAAACAGCCGGCAGCTTTAGCTGCCGGCTGTTTTTATACTTTCTAAAAAGCCTTAGCGGCCGCGATTATGGTGGCTACCACGATAAGTCCGTGTATCAGTAGAGCTCTATACATTTCGGCTTTTATATCTAGCTTTAATTCAGTTAATCTACTATCTAAATAGGTTTTAGTGACCAGTTCGCTTTCAGTTAAAGCTTCAACAAAACCCTCCGCTTGTTCTTCGGTGTAGCCTTTTTTCATCAATTTTTGGATGGTTTTGCGGGTGTCGATGGTGATCGTACTCATGTCGTCATCTTACCATTGTATGGTATTTTTTACATGGTGATCTTGGTCTGGGAGAACCTAAGGTCCGCCAGCGAAGCTGGTGGACCTTAGGTTCTTAAGTCAAAGCCTTTGCTAATTTTTCTTTTATCTCTGCAAACTCTTCGTTGTTGCAGGTGACGTGTTTTGGCTTAGGATAAGCTTCGTCCCCTTCAAGTCTCGGTACTACATGCAGATGGGCGTGCCACACCTCTTGTCCGGCCGCTTTACCGTTATTCATGACCAGGTTTACCCCGTCAGCCGCTAATTCCTCTACCAAAGTCTTGGCGATCTTTTGGGCTACTTTCATTATGTGGGCAAGGGTGTCAGGGTCCCCGTCAAATATATTTTCAAATTTCTTTTTCGGCGCCACCAAAGTATGGCCCTTGTTTACCGGTTCGATGCTTAGGAAAGCAATGGTTAAATCATCCTCGTATACTATATGAGCAGGTATTTCCCGCTTAATTATTTTTTCAAAAATGTCATCCATAATACAGTCTAGTATACCGCATTATCTGTAGCGTGGTAGTATAGACAAGTTATGACTAAGTTTGTGGTAAAAGAAAAGGTCTTGCAAGGTGACGAAGTTGAGGTCGGTACCAGTGATCATTACCTCAAACAGTTGCTACATAATCGTGGTATTTCCGACAAGGAAGAAATAGAAAAATTCTTGAACCCGTCATACGATGATCATCTCCACGACCCTTTTTTGATGCCTGATATGGAAAAAGCGGTGGCGCGAATATTGCGAGCCATCGCCAATAACGAAAAAGTGATCATCTACAGCGACTATGACTGTGATGGTATTCCAGGAGCAGTGGTACTTCATGACTTTTTCAAAGCGGTGGGTTTTGAAAATTTCTATAACCATATCCCACACCGTCACTACGATGGTTTTGGTTTGAGTGAGGAAGCGGTTTTGAAATTAAAAAAGGAGCAGGATCCGGTGCTTATCATCACCATAGATTGCGGTACGACTGATATCGAAGCGGTAGCAGTGGCCAACAACTTAGGAATAGACGTGATCATTACCGATCACCATGAACCAAAGGAGTCGTTACCCAAAGCCATAGCGGTGGTAAATCCCAAAGTGGGAGACGGGTACCCTTTTGATGGTCTCTGTGGAGCTGGGGTGGTCTTTAAGCTGGTGCAGGCTTTGATCAAACGTGGTGAATTCAAGATCGTGTCGGGTTTGGAAAAATGGTGGCTTGATATGGTGGGTATCGCCACTATTGCCGACATGGTGCCGCTGCGCGATGAAAATAGGGTGTTTGCACATTTTGGTCTCACGGTACTGCGTAAGTCACGTCGCCCAGGACTCCAGCAACTTCTACGAAAACAACGTGCCAGTCAACGTCATCTTTCCGAAGATGATATTGGCTTTACCATCGGACCGCGGATCAACGCCGCTTCACGTATGGATACGCCGGAAGATGCTTTTTTTCTGTTGGCTACCACCGACGAAGGTGAGGCAGGAGCGAGATTGACTCACCTTGAAAAATTGAATACAGAAAGAAAATCAGCCGTAGCACAAATGACCAAAGAGCTACATAAGCGCCTAAAGGAAAGTGAAGATATTCCCGAAGTGTTTGCGATGGGAAATCCGGATTGGCGACCTTCTTTGGTGGGTTTGGCGGCCAATAAACTGGCCGAAGAACACGGTCGCCCAGCTTTCATTTGGGGGAGAGACGGTAACGGTGAATTTAAGGGTTCGGCTCGTGGTGGCGGTGGTGTTAGCGTGGTAAAGTTGATGGAAGCGGTGTCGGAGATATTTGTGGAATTTGGTGGACATCACGCGGCTGGCGGGTTTACGGTCAAGGAAGAGAAGATCCACTCTTTTGCTCAAGTTCTTCAGGACGCGTACCGAAATCTGGGAACCGAGGCGGTAGTGGAAGAACTGCCGGTCGTGGATCTTGAACTAACCCTTGAGGAGGTCAGCGAGCAGTTGTTGCGGGCACAAAAGCGGTGTGGACCTTACGGGTGCGATAATGCCAAACCACTTTATCTTATCAAGGATGTTACTCCGACCGTCGTTTCAGTCTTTGGTAAGGGTAAGGAACATACCAAGTTGACCTTTGATACTACCGGCATTGCTAAAGAAGCGATCGCTTTTTTTAAGACACCGGAACAATTTTCCAAAACACCATCGACAGAAGGAAGTTTTTCATTGTTGGTTCACTTGGAGGAAAGTTTTTTTATGGGCAGACTACAGGTGCGATTTCGAATAGTCGATATCGTTTAGCCAAAACCAGGGGACATCCTTGGGTTTTGGCTATTTCAATGAAAGTCTGATACACTCAAATAATGGAAAAAGTTATCACATATACCGACGGAGGAGCCAGAGGCAACCCTGGTCCGTCCGGAGTGGGAGTTTACATCACAAAAGATGATAAGGTGGTGCGTGAGGTAAAGGAGTCGATCGGCAACGCCACCAATAATTACGCCGAATACTACGGGGTGATGTTGGCTCTTCAAACTCTAAAAAAGATCTATGGTAAGGCTACCAAGAATATGCAGTTTGAAATGCGCATGGATAGTGAATTGGTAAAAAAACAGCTCAATGCCGAGTACCAAATAAAAGAACCGGGACTGGTACCGCTTTTTATCGAGATACATAATCTGAAAGTGGCCAACTTCCCCAACATATCCTTTGTGCACGTTCCAAGAGCGGAAAACAAAGAGGCTGACAGACTGGCCAACGAAGCGATGGATGGGAAGTAGTTGGTTGGGGTAAGAGTGGTGGAGAAAAAAATTACAGGACAAAGGAGCGGCGCCTACGGCGCCACTCCTTTGTCCTACCTAGTACCGAATTCCCACATTTGACAAGTATCAGCTTTATCTGTTATAGTCCTGCCGGACCCGATGGTGATTTTATCGGGATTTTGAACAAAGAAGGAGAAATTAGATGGATTTTCAGCAGAGAGTTAATCATGTGAAAAGAGAGTCGCAATTATTCTCAAAAAATGATGGTAGTTGGACAACTGAAAGAATTGATCAGTTGTATAATGATCTAAAGGCAATCACAAAGTGCTCTGATTTTTCTAGCTTAGAAAGAAAAGAGCAACAAGATATTAAATATCTGAAGTCCGACGTTAGAAATTTTTTGTCACAGAAAAAAGTAGCATAAGGGTTTCTCTCATTAAAAACAAAACCGCACTGCTTTACACAGTGCGGAATTCCTTTAATTACTAATTGTCTATAAATTGGATGAAGTAGTTAACGATTTTGTGTATCAGTAATTGTCTGATACAATCTTCGCCGGACCCGGTTACGGGAATTGTTAATTTAATTTCTTATTTGGAGGACAGTGTGACAACTGAACATGAACTTGATGTTATTAGCAGAGAGCAGAAAATACTCACAATATTACAAACAAATTTCTGTTCCCGCAATGACTTTGATCTGGAGTTGCTCCGGTTAAAGTCACTACAGCCCGTAATTAATAAGTTGCCTGATATGGGTGACTGTCCTGTGATATCGAAAATAATCCCATACCGTATCATGGTGGCGGAAAGGATACGGTTTTTGTCCAACGTTAGTTTCTCGGACGAATTAAAGAAAGAAACAGCAGTGTTGCCTAATTTTAATGTGGAAGAAATCTACCAACAAGCCATAGCTATGACTGTGTAAGGTAAACAAGGCCACGACCAGTCACCCAACAAAATGATCTGTTGGGTGGCTACTTTTTATTTTATATATATGCAGGTCGTTATAATATTGAGGTGACATATCCATCTCTTTTAAATATTAACAATGTATTACTGTAAATAAAGTGGCGTAAGGATTCTCTCATTAAAAACAAAACCGCACTGCTTACACAGTGCGGGATTTTTTAATACAATTTAAATCATCATTCAGTAAATACCATCCTCTTCGGATCCTCAAGGTCTAGACTGTCATGACTAATAACCAGTATTTTCATACCAAGTTTCTTAGATCCAACTTCATGGAGGATGTCTTTTGGAATAAAGATCAAGCTACCGGCAACGAGTCTATGTGATCGACCATTGAGGATTGCAAAACCGTTTCCTTCAAGCACTACCAAGTAATGGTCATAAGGATGGGTGTGTGGATGGTAGCAGACATCGGGAAGTATATTTACCAGATGCATACTCATACCGTTTTCGTCCTCACTGCTTTCCATCACCTGTTCAGCGAAAATATTTTCGTCAATCTCAGTTTTTGGTATGATCGATAAAAGATCAATGAACATGATCACCTCCTATTTTGATGTCAGATGTTTATCAAGTGCGGTAAAGAAATCCAAACGAGCCGTAAGCAAGCGATCTATTGCAACGTTTGTTCCGTTTGTCGCTTCATTGGTCGACCGTTTGTTTACTATTAGGTCAAATAGACCAGCAAATATCTTGAAGTCTGCCTCCTCATCACGTAAGTGGATTTCAAAGTACTTGGTCGGGCAATCATTGAGTTCCGAATTACTTCTTATTCCTTCTAAATACATTTTAAACAGAAATAAATTTAAGTATTCGTTTCCCAAAGCCATGGCTGCCAAGCCATCGCCCACATCTTGTTTGAGGCAGATCTCCAGTCTGGTCTGGATAAACTCTTTGGTACAGGCCAAGGGCGGGCTGTTTGTCAAAGAATATACATCAATTCCCAGAAAACTTGCCACTTCAAGAAAGTAGGTGCTATGTGTCTTCTCACTACATTCGCCCCAAGCTTCTACATATATCAAGTTGGCTAATTGTCTTTTTTCTTGCCAGAATTGGTCCGACACTCTTGCAAACAAAGCGGCAAAAGCGCTGGCTAGGGAAGAAGAAAGGTAAAACTGCTGTTCAAACCAGAGTCTCACCTCATCTAGCGATAACTGACCAGACCCAATTCTTTTCAGAAATGGACACTTTAATACAGGATGATCTGCCACTGTTTGTCTTAATGGTTCTAGGCTATTCATAAACATCTCCTTTTAAATGTTAGGTGCTACCAAGTTGCAATTTACTCTATAGTTAGTATTATGTAAATATGTCGTCGAAATCCGACAAAAATAAGAGATCAACGGCCGAAGATCTGCTGTTTGGTTTAAATATTCCTAAAACAGCTGTCAGGATCTTTGACCATCTGTGGGATTATGAACAACTATCAGCCAGGCAGATAGCTGAAGCTTTAGGTATGCCAAGACCAACAGTCTATGATAATCTCAAAATTCTCATCAACTATCGCTTGGTACTGGAAAAAGATATCGACAATAAAAAGTATTTTTTGTTAAATCACAAAGAGGGAATCTTGCAGGCGGTAGAGGATCGTATTCAAGAGCTGAACGCAAATCTAAAAAGTTTTGAAAAACTTTTTAACGAAAGAGAAGTTTCGATCTCGACCGAACCAAAAGTTCAATTCTTTAGTGGAGAAGAAGGGATCAAGCAGGTTTTGAAAGGATTGCTGTGGCAGTCTGATGTGGAGACTCTTACTATGTGGCCGATCAGCGATATGGTAGATATACTTGGATCAGAGTATCTTGAAGATCTGAACCGAAAAAGAATCAGGAAGAATATTTCGATTCGTGGTATTTGGCCACGAAATAAGAAAGTAAATTTAAGGGACCATCCCTATCTGGGTATTGGCGGAAAGCATTTGCGTGAGATGAGGTTGGCTCCAAAGGGGATGTCTTGGGATATGAGCTACTGGATGTATCAAGATACCGTGGCTTTTATCTCTTCCAAGCGAGAACTTTTTGGGTTTGTGGTTAGGAGTCGGGACTTTGCAAATTTGTTGCGTGTTCAATTCGAACAGATCTGGAAGATTTCCGAACAAATACCAGCACAACCTAAGTATACTAATGAGTTTTTAAAGGGTTTGTAGATTGTATTTTCCTATGTCTATAAAGATCTTCTATGTCAGTATTATTACTTTCTTATTAGGGGTGTTTGTGGCCACTTTTGCCCCACTGTCTTTGCCGACTTTGGCTTGGATTACGTTGCTGGCGGTGGTCTGTGCTTTGTTTTGGTGGCGGTCAACTTTGGCGACGGAAATGACAGGTTGGCTTTTTTTGAGTGTAACCTTGGTCTTTTTTGGACTTGGAGCGTTACGGCTCGAGGTGGCGAGTTGGAACTTTGGTCATTCTCCACTCGAGACTGCGGTGGGTGAGAAGGTGACTTTGGTCGGAGTGGTAAGTAAGGAGCCGGATAGGAGAGAAAATAGTACTCGACTTTTTGTACAGACCAAAGATGATCTGGTATTGGTGTCGACCGATCGGTATCAGTCGGTCACTTATGGTGATGAGGTGCGGGTGGAAGGAAAGCTCGAGAAGCCGGAAAGTTTTGCGACTGAGTTTGGTCGTACTTTTAATTATCCGGGGTACCTTTTAGCTAAGGGGGTGGAATACCAAATTTCCTTTGCTACGGTCGAGGTGACGGATACGGGAAAGGGTAATTTTTTGGTGACACACCTACTTAACTTTAAGTTTGCCTTTATGGACAGAATAGAGTTATTGATACCGGAGCCGGCCGTGGGCTTAGGTGAAGGGCTTTTGCTGGGAGTAAAGCAAGCTTTGGGTGACGAGCTCGAGACGGCTTTCCGCAAGACCGGCATCATTCATATTGTGGTGCTTTCCGGATATAACATCATGTTGGTGGTGGTGTTTGTGATGTATATTTTGGGTAAGTTCTTTTCGGTTCGTCCCAGAGTAGTGATGGGAATACTGGCCATCGTGTCTTTTGCGCTTTTGGTGGGACTTTCGGCCACGGTGGTGCGAGCCAGTATCATGGCGATACTTTTGCTTTTGGCGCAAGCCTTTGGTCGAATTTATTTAGTGTTGAGAGGTCTTTTGGTGGCAGGGATGATCATGGTTTTGTTCAATCCGTATATTCTGGTCTATGACGTCGGCTTTCAGTTATCCTTTTTGGCGACTTTGGGGTTGATACTGGTGGCCCCGCATTTGGAAAATGTCTTCACCAAAGTACCAAGTAAGGTGGGAATAAGGATGTTCCTGGTGGCTACCTTGGCCACCCAGATCGCGGTCTTGCCTCTATTGCTATATCAGATCGGCGAATTCTCAGTGGTGGCGGTATTGGTGAATATTCTGGTGTTGCCGATGGTGCCGGTGGCGATGTTGCTTACTTTTCTGTCCGGTATGGTGGCCTTTGTCTCTATTGGTTTAGCTTCACCGCTTGCTTATTTAGCCTACTGGTCGCTTGCCTACATCAATAATGTGGCGCTGTGGTTTGCTGATATTCCATGGGCGGCCTTTGTGGTGCCGGCTTTCCCTTTTTATATTGTGCCACTAGTCTACGCGGCGATGGGGTATCTGCTTTGGCGTTTTTATAAACCGGAATTGGGTATGGGGTATGGCGATATGGCGGAGCAGTTACTAAGAGTTGATCAAAAGAGTGAAGTAAAAAGTATTGATATTGCAAAGACCGATCTGTCAGATTGGACGATCGTGGAGGAGAGGGATGAAAAGATTGATGATATTGGAGAGGGTAAGAAGGGTGACGCAAAGGAGAGAGAAGGAGACGGTGTGAGGGTGGGTGAGGGTAAAAAGGGGCGGGCGACGCAGTCGCCCGCCCCTCGGGAAGAAACTCCCATTTTCTTTCGGTAGATCTAATTTATTGTTAATAAAGTAACATCTCACTGAATTTAAGCTCGTCTCTATGTCACCTGCGCTAATAGGGTTTAGGCGAGAAGAGAAAAACAAAACGGCCGGCGACAAAGTCGCCGGCCGTATGGTTCCTATAGTTATTCTGCCTTGCAACTCTTGCAATCCGAACTACAGTCATGTCTGCATTCAGCGCGACTGGCTACTACTTCCCAGTTCAGGTTATTGAAGAAGGCGGTGATGTAGTCTTTTTTCTTGCTTGGTGGGTAGTCAAGCATATAGGAGTGTTCCCACATATCAAGAGCGAGGACAATGTCTAGGTCTGCTAGTTGTCCTAAGTGCTGTTCATCCACCCAGGTCTGCACCAACTGATCGGTCTGATGGTCGATATAAAGCATGGCCCAGCCGACTCCGCGCGTATTGGCGATCCTTAGGAAAGCTTCGTGCCAATTCTCTACACTACCCCAACGTTCATTCATCATGTCCTTTAGTTTAGAGTCTTCAAGTGATTTTGGTCCGTTTTCAAATTGGGCAAAGTAGTATTCGTGGTTGCGCATTCCGCCAAATTCAAACCCAAGCCGACGCTGCATTTCGCTAATGGCGTAGCGATTGTTTTCCATGTCGTTGCTGAAAGCGTCGATCTTTTCACGAATAAGATTGACGTTCTTTACGTAACCCTGATAGAGACCAAGGTGTTCGGTGACTGTCTTCTGGCTAATACCAGTCAGTTCCGGAATATTAAATTGTTTGGCTTCGTATTTCATAAAAATAAAGATAAAGATAAAGAACTTGTAAGTGATTACCTCACGGTAGTTAAATTATAGCATGTTTATACGGCTTACAACTCAAGATGAGTTTTGTTGATATTGTATCGAGAAAAGTACTGTCCTTGAGTTTATAATAAACTGATGTTTGAATCTTTTGTGAAAGTGCGTTTGGCGTTACTTGGTGGTTTGGTGACGGTACTGGTGTTTGGCTTGGTGGAGATGGTCTTTGAAGGTGATGGGCAGGAAGCGGCCGCGCGTAGCGCGGTCGCTTCTCACGAATTAACGGTAGCGTTCTTGGACGTGGGACAAGGGGACGCGATCTTTATTGAAACTCCGGACGGAGTGCAGATGCTGATCGACGGTGGACCGAATTCTGGTGTGTTGCGAGAATTATCAAAACAAATGCCATTCTTTGATCGCAGTATTGATGTGGTAATGGCGACTCACGCTGACAAAGATCATATTGGCGGGTTGGTAGATGTTCTTCATCGCTATGAGGTTAGTGACATTATTCTAACGGAAGCTGAAAAAGATACCGGTGTTTTTGATAGTTTTGGTCTGGCGGTAGATGGTGAAAAAGCAAAAGTTTATTTTGCTAG
>CAYGKU010000002.1:0-29139 GCA_964350745.1 uncultured Candidatus Saccharibacteria bacterium
TACGGTGTGATATCAGCCGGTTTGGATAATCGCTACGGACATCCGCATCATGAAGTGGTATTGAGAGCGACTGAGCATGATGTACAACTTTCAAATACCGCTACTGATGGGACGATAATTTTTAAAAGTGACGGCAAAGAGGTGTGGATGGAGTAGAGGTATTAATAAATGGCCGGCACCTTCGGTGCCGGCCATTTATTAATCCTTTAACCACTACTTATATAATATTCGCCTTTTTTAGAGTCTTGAAAGCGCCGTTCTTAGCGATGGTGCGAATAGCTTTGGTGGAGATAGTGACGGTTACAGTCTTATCGATCTCCGGTACGTAGATCCGTTTCTTTTGTAGATTTGGGGCTCGACGAATTTTTCCGCCCGGGTTGAACTCGGTCGCACGAGTGCGGTTGCTGTATCGTCCTCCTATTTGGGTCTTCTTCCCAGTGATGTCGCATTGTTTTGCCATAAATATGTATGTTTTAAAGTGTCGCTATACTAACACGCATGGTCAAATTTGCAAGTATGATCAATTAAAATCAGTTTTTATTTTGAAAATCAGCGTTTATTGCGTATGATAGTAGTCATATGGAAGTTTCACAATTGGCGATGATCGTCGCTCTTATATTCTCAGTAGTTTTACACGAAATGGCACATGGTTACGCCGCCAATTGGCTTGGTGACCCGACTGCTCGCTTGCAGGGGAGGTTGACCGCTAATCCTCTGCCTCACATTGACCCCCTAATGTCGGTTATTTTGCCGGGATTGCTAATCTTTTCCGGTTCACCTTTTATCTTTGGTGCCGCCAAGCCGGTGCCCTATAATCCCTATAATTTTACCAACCAAAAATGGGGTGAGGCGATCGTGGCAGCTGCCGGTCCGGCGGCCAACATTGCTATCGCGGTGGTGTTTGCGGTCCTAGTCAGAAGCGCCGACGTTCTCAATCTTCCTGATTCATTTGTGAGTTTGGCCATACCTATCATTATGTTGAACATCTTTTTGGCCTTTTTCAATTTAGTGCCAATCCCACCACTTGATGGTTCTAAGATCCTACCAAAGTTTCTGCCTTACGGCCTAGCCATGAAATATGAAAATCTAAGAATGGTGATGGATAGAAATATAGGCCTTGCTTTTGCTGTCGTTATCATAGCTTTTATTGTATTCTTGGGACCTCCACTATTTCATCTTACTCAAACTATCACGTTGGCTCTCATCGGTTTTTAACAACCATCTTTTTTAAGAGGGTATACCCTAAAAGGTTGCAAAAAAAGCTGGTTGTAGTATTGTATTTGGGCTTTATGGCAACAATACAACAATTATCAAGAAAAAAGCGACGTGACCCGGTCAAGAAGAGTAAGACTGGTGTTTTGCATTCTGGATTTAACAAGATCAAGAACAAACCCAACTCATACAATTCACCGTTCAAACGTGGCGTATGTACTCGTGTGACTACCAAGACTCCGCGAAAGCCGAACTCAGCGATCCGAAAGATCGCCCGTGTTCGGTTGAGTAACGGACAAGAGATCACTGCCTATATTCCTGGAATGAAGCATAGTTTGCAGGAACACTCAGTGGTTTTGGTTCGTGGTGGTCGTGTGAAGGATATTGGTGTGCAATACACCATTGTTCGTGGTAAGTACGACGCGACGGGAGTTTCTGAACGAAGGCGGGGTAGGTCTCGCTACGGCGCCAAAAAACCTAAGTCTTAATAAATTTCCTTCTCACTTCGTTAGACTTCGGTAAATATAACTTCATCGTACAACCCAGTACGACTCAGTTACATTTCCTCGTCTGCCTCGTGAGAAGAAAATTTCTAAAAGATTTATAAGGAATCTTAGATTTTATTTGGTGTTTTACCCTACAAGGGTGAAAAAGGAACGATAGTTCCACAAAATTAATAGTTTATATTCGCTACAGATCATAGGATGCGATTCAAGTCAGTAATCTGACTTCGGGATCAAATTATGCGAAGAATGAAGAATGTCATATACACTCCTCATTCTAGAGCTGGTTCATCATATCATCGTAATCCAAAGTGATACAAAATATGAGCGAAAATTGTGAAAGTTGAGGAAATGAACCGGCGTTCATTGACGACACTTTCACAATTTGCAGCCATATTTTGTATTACGACGATACGAAACAAGTATTTTATTTTTTACATTCTTGTGGTGATATGGTGGACAAGCTCTTGTAGTAATTAAGAGTTTAAAAGTTTAAGAATTTATGAGACGTCCAATCAAAAAACGCCCAGTCGTCAATCCTGATGTCGTTTACGGATCAGTTGACGTGGAGCGTTTGATCAACTACATCATGCTTCGTGGTCAAAAAGAGACCGCTCGCAAGATCGTATACGCAGCGTTTGAGGAGATCAAGAACGCCAAAGAAGGTGGAGAGCCACTTGAGATGTTCAACACCGCCGTACGCAATGCCGGACCTCTGATGGAGGTGCGATCACGCCGGGTTGGTGGTGCCAACTATCAGGTACCGCGAGAAGTACGTCCGGAGCGACGTATGGCCCTGGCTCTTCGCTGGATCATCGCTGGAGCACGCAAACAAAAAGGCGTACCAATGCACAAGGCTTTGGCACAAGAACTGATGCTGGCCGCTAAGGAAGAAGGAAATGCAGTGAAGAAGAAAGAGGATACACATAAGATGGCGGAGGCCAACCGAGCTTTTGCTCACTTCGCTTGGTAAGAAACCTTTAAATCTAGCGAATCACTTTGTCGCACTACGAAAAAAGACCCTCGCCGTACAATTAAGTACGTCTCGGGTCTTTTTTCTTGTGCTCCGCGTGCTTCATCTAGATTTAAAAGTTTCTCTCTATCGTATGGCTCACAAATTTTCAGGCCTTTTGCCTTGTCTGGTACTAGAAAATCTCTGTTACTATTAGCTTTATAAGGCTCGTAAAAATTTCGGCCTTTCCTCGTGTTCTATCCTCAAGAATGAAAAATACTAATGTTGGTCTTTTTTGCTCCGTGCTTCGTATTTCATTCCAAAATTCAGTTTACTCTTACTCACCCTCAGCTTTTTTAGCCCGAAAATTAAAGTAAGAGTTGAGAAAACCGGTCACGATTAAAATCGCGACCGGTTCGGGTGTTTCTTATTTTACAACTGTAAATTGGGACTTCTTTCTGGGTTCGGTTCGATCACCCGATAAGACGGACGATCTGGTGTTACCGATCAATAAATTACCTGCCCCGTCTTCCTTAATGTATCTGAAAATGACTGCCAATATTTTAAGGGTAGATTGTAATTCAAGCCATATCTCATCAATTAGAAATAATAAGCTGATAACAACCCCTTCTTCCTCTTTGTTGCAAGCTTCATAACCATCCTGTACTTTTGAAAAATGCGACCAGATATTCGTCACTTGGTTAATAGATTCAACCAGAATGTAATTTAGGTTCCCAGTTTCGATCTTGTTCCAAACATTACTATTTTTGCAAAGACCATTTTTTACAGCATCCATCCTGCATTCATTAAGTCTGTTGGTTTTAAGTAAAACCGTATTCTTTTCTTGTGACTGTAAGTAAGACAGGTTTTTCGCTGTATGTTCTAACTGAGCACGCACTCTTTCTAGTGTAGCTTTGACTCGTGTCTTTGATTCTAGATTTCTACTTTCGAAGTATTGGTTCATTAGATAGATGGTGTTTTGTATACAAGCATGGCCTGTTCCAGAAACAGTAAAAAGCGTAAAAAAGTTGTAAGTCATCTTTCCATTAGAGTTCATACACACCTCTTTTTATTTATTCAATGATCTTTTGTTGCTGTTGAGAAAGATATTATATTTTTGGGGAAATGTAAACCGGCCCGAAACCGTAGGTTTCGGGCCGGTTTACATTCACCTCCGGCACTCATGCTATAATTAATCCAACTTATATAAATTTAGTATTTGTTTATTCATGGAGCGTTTACCAAAAAAAGAGAGTGCAAAAGAAAAGATATCATTGGTGGAAAGACAAAGGCAGGAGGCTTTTGATGAAGTGTTATCTACTTTATCAGAGCGATTTCCTTTGGAAATGAAAAAGTCATTTGAATCCCACGGCAAGGAGTACGCCCTTACCAGTGCCGAGGATTGTATGGTGGCGTTTGCTCAGCAAAACCGTGAGGCTGTGGAGGTGCTCTATGATGAGATCAAGGAGAAGGATAACTACCGACATGAACAAGCTATCGCCAAACTGTTCGCCTTGTTCACTTCTTATGAAAGAACGGTGGCCCTTTATGCGGAACTTAGAAGTTATTACCCAAGCGTGGCTCACAAGGTGGAAGAGAAGTTGCCGCCACTTTCTCACATTGCCGAGCATGGAGAAAAGAAATGGAAGGAAATAAAATAGTTAGTAATCTTGTTCTTTAAAATTTATATGTCTACTTTTGATTTTGATACCGAAATTAAAACCCACCTTGATGTGGTGCGGTCTCTCCAAAAACCATCCGGAGTTTTTACCGCTTCAGCTCATGATGTAAATACCGGTTATGATAAAGCGTGGCTCCGTGATATTTATTTTATGACCTTAGGTTTTTGGGAAACCGGAGAAGTAAAGACAGTACAAAAAGCGGCTAAAGCGCTTTTAACGGTGTTTGTAAAACACAAAGATAAGATCAACTGGGCAATACAAAATAAACCACACGAGACCTGGCAATACATTCACGCTCGTTTTCATCCGGAGACCTTTGAAGAGTATTGGGAAGAGTGGGGTAATAGTCAGAACGACGCGGTAGGAGAGGTACTTAACCTTTTGGTCACGCTTGAGTTGGCCGGAGCCGGTGTCATCGAGACGGATGAGGAGAGGGAAATGGTGCAAAAGGTGATCGACTACTTAGTAGCACTGGAGTACTGGCACGATGCTGATAATGGTATTTGGGAGGAAAATATGGAAGTGCACGCCTCTTCGATCGGTTCCTGTGTCGCCGCTTTGAAAAAAGCCACTTCGCTTGATTGGCTACATGTGCCGGAGATCGCAGTTGAGCAGGGAGAGCGAGCATTGCGCAATCTGTTGCCTCGTGAGTCTACCTCTAAGTTTGCAGATCTGGCCCTGCTTTCCCTTATCTACCCGTTTGCGGTGACGACTGAAGAAGAAACAGAGAAGATACTAAGTAACGTAGAGTATCACTTGACTCGTGATAAAGGGGTGATCCGTTATAAATTTGATCGTTACTACAACAACAACGAAGACGGTTACAGCGAAGAAGCCGAATGGTGCTTTGGACTGGCTTGGTTGGCTATTATTTACGCGGAAAGAGGAGAGAAAGAAAAGGCTTATTATTATCTAAGAAGGGCCAAAGGAGCGGTGACCGCAGAGGGCTTGGTGCCGGAGTTATATTATTCCCACACCGATAGACCAAATGAAAATACTCCTCTTGGTTGGTCGGAAAGCATGTACGTGGTGGCGCTGAAAAAAGTGAGGGATATGGGGTAGGGATACAAAAGGACGGACACGAAGTGTCCGTCTTTTTTGTATCTTCGTACTGGTAATTAATCATGTTCAATGCTAGTCTGAGTTCCGGAAATATTGCATAACGATTTACGTTCAAATTTAATATAAAATTGGAGGTTAAGATGTTTTTGGTTAGATTGGTGGTCGGTATATGTTCGTTTTGCTACATTCTTGCCAACATGAATGCGGAACTTTTAACGTTTCTAGTGTTCGGTTCGTTATTTTGGTCCTTGTGTTGTACAAGATTCGTAACACATTTTGATGAAGACCAAAGTACCTATGTTTCACTTCCACCTTTACGAGGATTTGTATTATTGATTGTTTTCTTGTTTTTGTTTTATGTATTTTGGTTAAATTTTCTTTTAGGTATTTTACTTTCCATAGGATTTTTTACTCTACCAATAACCAATGACAAATTAAACATTTGGAAAGTTCCGTGACCAGCCCTTAAGCAGGAGTACAAAATGTACTTCTGTTGTTTTTTGTGTCTGTTATAATTGTATTATGACAAAAGTAATGTATGTATTTCTATTTCTGGCTCTTATTTTTGGAGTTATGAAAATTTTTATTGGTAATGATGATGTGGTGGAACAAGATGATATTTATGCTTGTACCAAGGAAGCCAAGATGTGTCCTGATGGTAGTGCGGTAGGACGAGAAGGTCCGAATTGTGAGTTCGCTGCCTGTCCTCCGGTTGTTCCTGATGATATTCAAGAACATATAGAATCTAAAATTGATCTGATAAAACTGACTACACCGTCGCCAAACGGAGTGGTGAATGACCCGATCGTTATTAGTGGTGAAGCTAGAGGTACATGGTATTTTGAGGCTAGCTTCCCGATAGTTTTGACTGATTGGGATGGTAGGATAATCGCTGAAAGTTTTGCTACCGCCGATGGGGAATGGATGACCGAGGAGTTCGTGCCTTTTACCGCCACACTTTCATTTGAAAGTCCGTATAGTGAAGGAGATCCTGATTTTATGAAAAGGGGTACTTTGATCCTTAAGAAAGATAATCCTTCAGGTTTACCGGAACATGACGATGCTCTGGAGATACCTGTTCGTTTTGCACCGTAAAATCTTACTGATATAATTATGTGTAATAAATTTAGCAAGATAAGTTAAAATATATGGCAAAAGGTCAGGACATGCGAAAGGAGAAGAAGAAACCCAAGAAAGACAAGGGCGACAAAAAATAATAAGTGACGGCTCCCAAAGGGAGCCGTCACTTATTATTTTTTGTCGCCCAGAATTTTCCCAATATCTGCCTCAGCGTACTGCTTTCCCTTTATCGGTACCTTAAACTTTTCGTGAAATTCATTCACCAGTTCCAATTCTTTCTTCATAAAATAATAATACAACAGAATATATTGATTTTGTTACATTGTTAATGTTAAATTCAAGAATATGAATATATTTAAAAAACATCTCGAATACCTAAAAGACAACCCTGAGGGTTACTGGTTCAAGCGCAAGCTTTACGGTTGGGGTTGGGTGCCAGTCACTTGGCAAGGATGGTTGATCGTAGGTGTTTATATTCTCTTGGTGGTATTTTTTGCTTTTACCATAGATGAGACTTCATCAGGTAGAGAGGTGATGTTTACCTTCTTTTTACCTTTAGTGTTGTTAACTATTACTCTTATTCGCATTTGTTACAAAAAAGGACAAAAGCCGAAGTGGCAATGGGGTCTACCGGAAGATGAACGGCAAGACAGGTCAAACGGGAACTAAACCTCTTACACTTATCGTCAAAATAGTGTATGGTATTCTTCTATGTCAAGAAATGGAGGAATAATTGTTTTTAAGGACGTATCGTATGAATACAATGCGACACGACCAATTCTAAAAGAAGCCAACTTCGTGGTGCGTCGAGGTGCCAAGCTTACTTTGATGGGGCAAAACGGTGCTGGTAAAAGTACTATCTTCTCACTGATCACCAACGATCTTCATCCGGACGAAGGTGATATCAATATCGAACCACGTACCACCATCGCGACTGCTCGTCAGATCATTCCTCGTGATGAACTCACCCTTACCGTAAGGGAGTTCTTCACCAATTGTTTTGAGGAAAAAGTCTATGATATTGATCCGAAGATCGATGCGGTACTTGAGGTGGTAAATCTGACTCCGACCGAGAAGCAGAAGGAAACCTTTAAGGACCGAGTGGTTGGTAGTTTCTCAGGTGGTCAACAGGCGCGTTTGCTTCTAGCGCAAGCCCTGATCCAAAACCCAGACGTACTATTGCTTGATGAGCCGACCAATAACCTCGATGTGGCCGGTATTGAGCATTTGACTGAATTTCTCAAGGAATATAAAAAGACCGTATTGGTGATTTCTCACGATGCGGATTTCTTGAATGCCTTTACTCACGGGGTGCTTTATCTCAATACTCAAAAGCGACAAGTGGAGCAATATAACGGTAACTATCACGCGGTAGTGCGTGATATTGCCGCGCAAGTGGAAAAAGAACAAAGAGAAAACGCTCGCCTGACCAAAGAGATCAGATCCAACAAAGAAAAAGTGAACTACTTTGCCAGCAAAGGAGGAAAGATGCGTTTGGTAGCTAAAAAGATGCGGGAGGAGATCGAAGAGGCGGAAGAGAATAAGGTAGATGTACGAAAAGAAGATAAGGCCATTCGACCATTCAACATCGAGCCACATGACGATGTGCCGCTTGAGGTGGTGAAGTTGACCTCGTATCAGGTAATAAAAAATCACGAACCAAAGGAAGTGGAATGTGATTTGGTCCTAAAACGAGGACAGCACTGGCAGATCATTGGACCAAACGGTATCGGCAAGACCACTCTCTTGGAAAAACTGGCTTCCGGCCATGCTAAAGGTGAGCATGTGTCACCGGGAGTGAAGATCGGTTACTACCGTCAAGACTTTTCCAATCTAGATTTTGACAAAAGTGTATTTGAGACTTTGATGGATTCGATGGAGCGAAAGCTCGAAGAAGAGATGCGTTCGATCGCCGCCGGCTTTTTGCTTTTTGGTGATGTGATGAAAGTGAAGGTGGGAGATCTGTCTGAGGGTCAAAAGGGTCTGGTGGCGTTTGCCAAACTGACCATGGAAAGACCGGGACTTTTGATCTTAGATGAGCCGACCAACCACATCAACTTCCGACATATTCCGGTGATCGCCAAGGCTTTGCATGATTATAAAGGAACTATGATCCTGGTGTCTCACGTGCCGGAGTTTGTGGAGCAGATACAGATCGACGAGGTGTTGGATCTGGCGAAGAAAAGGAAATAAGAAGGTGCTAAATGATGGTAAAAGCCCCGCGCCGAAGGCGCGGGGCTTTTACCATCATTTAGCACAACTTCCCTTTACCAAAAAAATATTGTACACTCGACATTAGAATTTGATCGAACCTAGATAATTTAAATTAAGTAAGGAAGACGACCGATGGGTAAAAAAACTTGTCTTAAAAAAGCAGGAAATTCAGTTATCGTTTCAGGTGTTAGTGTTGTATCAAGTGCGGATTTTCATGGTAGGCCTGTGATTGATATATCCGGAATAATCATTCAGGTAAATCCAGAAACCATAGAGGTAAAAAATTCAGAGCATAACGATAAGAACCAAAGATTTCGTACTATATTTATCACCCATCTAGCTTGGAGGAATTTTATTAAAAAATTAAAGAAAAATAAAACTTGTCCTGCTAAAAAGCAAAAAAATAGCAAACGATGTAAGTTGACCGGAGCTGGTCACTATGTGGAGATAGCTCCTAAGCAGTGTCATGATTTTTGTGAAGTTGTAAAGTCAGGACATTTAGATAGTTTGATAAAGGTTGTTGACGACTAGCTGTTTAAAAGCCATGTACACATGTACCTAACACATGTGTACGTGGCTTTAAATTTAACTGTTAGACTAAAAATAGCGTATACTGTAGCGGTGAAACATTATATTTATATTGTAGAGTGCAAGGACAAGACCTTGTACACCGGCTACACCACCGATGTCAAAAGACGGATAAAAGAGCACAATAGCGAGGAGGGGGTAAATGGTTCGACTGGTGCCAAGTACACTCGTAGTCGACGACCGGTAAAGTTACGCTATGTGGAAGAGTTACCGGACAAGAGTACCGCCATGACTCGTGAGTACAGGGTAAAGCAACTGACCAGAGAGCAAAAGAAAGAATTGATAAAGGGGATGAGTAAGGTGGAGTTCAAGGATTTTGGAGTGAAATGAAAAAAGCCAGCGAATAATTTCGCTGGCGATGTCTTAATCGACTGGAATCCACTTTCCTTGCCAAATTTGGTCACATGAAGTACATCTAGTTTGTGCAAAAGTAAAACCATGTTTTGAAAACAGAATATCTTCAGTTTCTTCATGTTCACAAACTGCTTGTAAACGCTTTTGTAAGTTTTGGTACTGTGGTAAAAGTGATTCAAAATTATCTTCGTCGTTGTGTTCGGTTTTCCATATTGGACGTGAACAATAACCAATTGTCATTTTTCTATACCTCCATTATTTTTCAAATAATTTGTACGGGTGAAGCTATGGGTACAATATTATTAAAGTGCGAGATAGTCAAATACCAAAGGCGGGCGACGTAGTCGCCCGCCTTTGGTCGGTTTGATTTTAATATATATTCGATATATCGAATATATAAATAGTTTGAGTTAGGTTAATTCACCTCTTCGTTTCTTAAGGTAATGCGAAAGTGTGATTGAGGCAATAAAGATCGTTATCGACAAAGTTAGATATTTAGGATCAAAAGCGTCAAAGGTAATTCCGTTCTCCTTGAATTTCTCTAGGTCAATGGCCGCTCCTAGGGCGACGAAAGTAACGAGTCCCGGCATGATGCCGATAACGGTGGCGGTGAAATAAGCAGACCATTTTATTTTTAAAATACCGGAGCCGTAATTGGTTAGGTCAAACGGTACATAAAACAACCGCATAAAAAGCACTGACTCAAATGGCTTCCTGCGCAAAGCTTCCGCCCATCTTCCAATAATCGAATTTCCCAGTTTGAAACTATTACCAAAGAAACGACCAATAGCATAAGCAAAGTTGGCCGACGCGTTTTCACCAATGATGGTGTAGATGACACCCCACCAAAAACCAAACAGAGCTCCCGACAACGCGGTCATGATGGTAGCAGGGAAAAGAATTAGTGGTCTAATAGCATAAAGTCCCATGTATACGATCGGCCCCCACATGGTCGAAGTGAAAAAGTCCAGTAGAGAGAAAGCGACATCTTGGTAAGATAGTCCGTTGCTTATTTTGTAGTTTTGGAAAGCGTAGATCAGGCCTGCCCAGAATATTAGAGCAATTATCTTAGTGAAGTTTCGTTTGAAAAGACCAAAAATATCAGTTTTAAGTGAGCTGATTTGAGTGGCAAAAAAGGCATCACCGGCTTTTTTTACAATCAGCGAATGTGTAGGATAGGCGTAGATTACGGATCGTAATTTCCACATTGATATATTTTCGTCGATAGCTAGAGTAAAGAGGGAAATTATTTCGCCGGCTGAGGCACCGATCAGGTTGGCCCCTAAGACTTCTCCGCTTAGTCGTTTGGCAACTACTACCAAGGTTCCTTCGGTGGCTTCATCGGTCTTGGCGCGGTCACTTTTGCTGTAGGGGACTTCTAGGCGCATTATTCGGTCTTCCGGATATTCTGCTTGGGCTTGCTTCCAAGAAAGCCCGACTTGCGCGATCTCTGGGTCGGTATAGGTGACTTTTGGTACGGCTTTTTCTCGTACTCCAAACAGTCCTTTGGTGGCGATACCGGTCACTACTTGTCTCGCCGTATCATCGGCGACGTGGGTGAATTTGAGGCGAGTAGCCACGTCACCAAGAGCGTAGATGTGGCGGTTGGTGGTTTGCCAATTATGATTTACCTTGATGTCGTGTTCGGTGTAAGCGATGCCAGCTTTTTCCAATCCTTCCGGTAGGTTGGGGGTGCGTCCGACAGCCATCAATACTTTATCAAAAGGGATGTGTTCAAGGTGGGTGGCGGCTTCGCCGCCACCCACCTCCTTAACCGCCACCTCCGCCACCTCACCATCAACTTTTTTGACACTGGCATTTACTAAAATATTTATACCCAATTCTCTAAATCGGTTTTCGATGATCGGGGAAATAGCTTCGTCCTCCAATCGAGCAAAACGCTCTCCATTGTCGACGATCGTTACTTGGCTACCGAGCATAGCTAGGGCTTGTCCCATTTCCATGCCGATCGGTCCGCCACCGATGATCAGTAATTGTTTGGGAATATCGTGCAACTCAAAAATATTTTGGTTGGTGAGGATCAGGTCAGGATCAAGGCCGGGAATATCTATCATACGTGGTGCGGAACCGGTCGCGATAATAGCTTTTTTAAAATCATAGCCTTTGCCGTTTACTTCAATTGTGCATTTCCCTGTAAAACTCGCCTCCCCCATAATCACATCAATGCCCATTTGGGCAAAGTGTTCCGGTGTTTCTTCTGCCAGAATACCATCCACTACTTTTCGTACATACTGAAAAGCTTCTTGTCTGTGTGTTTCGCTCTCTACAGCGTGACCGGTTATCTTGGTAGCTTGCTGGTATTGTTTGGCGTAGTGAAGCAGGGCTTTGCTGGGGATGCAGCCGGTATTGGTGCATTCGCCACCCATGTGTTCGCGTTCCACCAAAAGTACCCGTTTACCGATCTTCGAGAGACCGACTGCTGAGGTCAACCCACCCGAACCGGCTCCGATCACTACTGCATCATAGTTTTTCTTTTCTGACATATTTTAATTCTAATTGTTTTATAGCTCTATTACCTCAGCTTTATCACCGTGTTGCACCGCAAAGCTAAACCACATTTCAAAGTAGAAAGGGTAGTTGTTGCCGGCGGTGTCGGTAACCGTCAGTTCACCTTGTTCGGTAACTGTCAGATAATAAGTAGTATTGTTGACCGTAATGTCGGCTGTGCCGGCTTCACGTAATTTTAGCCACGGCGCCGCTACCGGTGTTTGGTTCTTGGCAAGAAAGACCGACATGATCTCTTTTGGTGGGAAAGAGGTGTCCAGATCGCTCGGGTCAAAGACAAATTGGTCATTGGTCTCATAGCCGGCGTAAGGGTTGCGAGCGTAGTTGCGAAAGTGTCCGGTCTTTTCACTCAATACCAGTGCGCCGGAGTAAAGTTCTTTTGCCTCACCTATGGTTAGAAATTGAAATGACACCAACTCCAGTTTGTCGGGATAGAATGATCCGGCTAAAACTTCTCCGGTACTTTGTTGCCATAAGTTTTCGGTGTTGCGGTCATACATGATCATGTTGCTCTCAAGCAGACTACCGCTGACTCCAAAGGTCGACACGGTACCGTCCGGCAAAGTACGATCATAAACGATAGCGCTACCGCAAAGCGGACAGAAAGTGACCGCGACCGGAATGTTGTCGATGGTGTCGTTGACGATTTCGTGCCAGGTCAGGATGTTGTACGGGTAGACCTTAGTCTCACTCTCGCCGACAATAACTATTGCTTGTACAGAATCATTGCGGGGGAAATCTGCGAGAGGGATGAAGTCCGGATCAAGAAGGGCGGGAATGCCGTCTTTGGCCGGACCGCCGGAGATAGCTCTTTCGATGGCTGGATCGGCTTTTGACCAGTCAGTGTTGGGGAAGAATTTTTGCAGTTGTTTTGGTACTTTGATCTCGATCAACTCATCACCCGCAGAAGAGTGGTCTTTGCTTTGGATATTTTCGCTTTCATCAGTTTCAAAAGTACTATCAAGGTCAACTTTATCCAAGATCTTTTGCTCAAAAATAGTGATGTTGAAATAGTCAGTGCTCAGAACCCAAGCTTGGATCTTCTTATCAACTCCCAACATGATGGTTACACCGACGATGATGAACAAAATTCCAATTCCTTTTTTGAACCAGCCATGACTATCAGCGGCCAGTGATAATTTGGCGGTCAAGCGTTGGCCAAGCAAGGCGATCAATACCAACACCAAAACCAGTCCGGCAATGTAGGCCAACAGGTAGGTGGTACCAAGCAGGAAACTGGCTGGCAAGACCGCGCCTAAGATCACAAAGTAGGTCGGACTACAGCTCGAGAAGATCGGTCCGAGCGATGCTCCGATCAGCACATCGCCCCATACACTTTTCTTTTGGTAACCGGCTCCCATTAGTTTATTGGCGCCGGTGTTGGCCTTTGCTACAAATGGCAAAGACTCCCAAATTTGCGGAAACAGTAACACCAGTCCAAAGACGGCCAGGATACCGCCAGAGATATAAGACCAAACGTGAAGCGGTATGCCGATAAAGGCGGTTGATACTTTGAGGAGGTAAGTGAAAAGCAGGATCGACAAAGCCAACGAACCAATAACGATATACGGTGTCGCCTTACTGCGAGCTCCGACACTACTGCCGATAATGACCGGAAGCAACGGCAAGATGCACGGTGCCAGGACGGTGAGAATTCCGGCAATGAATGAGATGATGAGTAGGGTCATAATTTTGTCTTAGTGACAGTGCTAAATTTTTTCCACCAAAGCGTCCAAGGTCATGCTGTTGTCCCACTTCTTTTGCAGATTGCCTTGATTGTCGATTTTTACCAGAGTGTGTTGGGTAGTGACGCTGTAGCGTTTTCTAAGTTCGAGTGAAGTATCATAATCGACTTTGTAGATTTCAGTGCCCGCCGGAATTGAACCTAGGTTGCGAGTAATGTTGGTATTAAGAGCGTGACAACTTGGACACCAACTGGCGTGAAAGAAAAGGATGATATTCTCCGCGTTACTGCTGGCGACGGCCGCAGCGCTGTAGTCTTGGTAGGAGCCGGCTGTCGGTGCTGGTTTGGTAGCTGGGGGCTTAGGGGTGGTGGCTGGTTCTTCCTCGCTCTTGCCCATGGGCTCGTTGTTGTCGGTTTCAACTTCAGGTTTGGTGTTTTCGGTGGGAATAGCTGGAGCAGGGGTGTTGTTTTCATTCATGGCTTCAGTGTCAGTCGCCGGATTAGAATCTAATTTTTGTTGTTCTTCGGTATCGTTTATTTGCTTGGCAGTATCAGCGGGAGCAGAACTGTCCTTGGTGGCCAAGAAGCCGACAATGATGATTAGGAATAAAACTACTAGAACTATTATCAAAGGGTTAGATCTTTTTTCAGGTTGCATGTTATTTGATTTAAAATTAAAACGTAATTACGTCTGGTCTTCTTACAATAATGTATAAACTTTTTTAAGTATAACGCACAGTGAAGTGGAGACTTAAATCAGTATTCACGTTCTAATACGCAAGGAGTGTCCAAAACTTTCAGAAGATGTCTATATTCCGATCAAACTAAGATCAGACAGTATAAAGGAAATAACCGAGGGTAGACCTTTCCCGTCGCTCATCCGCTCCTCTTTAAGGTCTACCCTCGGTTACTTTCTGTGGAGATCAATTTAGCAAACGCGCCTTTCGAGGGGTTTTCAAAACTGAAAAAGTGTGGTATACAATAAGTATGTTGCCTCAAGGGTGAGGTGGCTTTTCAGCCTTTGGCGAAAGGACTACGGTCAGTTTACTAAAGGGAGTGATTGTTTTTTAACAAAAATTTGAAAGGAGAAAATAGATGAGAAATTACCATACTTTTGGAGAGACGATTCCTACAAGTAATTATTGGGGCATCTCACCGATAACCGCACGCGATCAAATTGGATCACCTGGGGATGATCAATTCAATGCTGTAAAGAACGGTACAGCTTTTGGTTTTAAAGGTTATGACGTTTATAACTTCAATGATCTCCGTATGGATGATTTGACGTTTAAAAAACGTGACGACGGTGGCTACGACATCTTTACTGATAAATACGGCCACATAACTGTACATGATGTTGAGGGTGTTTGGACCAACAAGGACCGGAAGTTCTTGGAAGCCAAAGATTTTGTGGTTGATGTACCAACTTGGGAAATGCCCCCTGAGATACTGAAAGGTACTCGGGGTGATGATCAATTTCCGGGTAAACCAGGAGATCAAACCTATGTAGGTAAAGGTGGGACTGGCGACCAAATCAATTACACCGGAAGCCACTCCATTTTTGATGGTCTTACCATTACGGAATTTCCGGATGGTTCCATTGAATTGGATAGTCCGCATTACGGTATAGATCATCTCTATGGCATAGAGTATATTTGGGATCATGTTGCTTTTCAACTTATGCGTACCGCAGATCTGCTCACGCCTCCGAATATGGTCTATGGTACCAGTGGCTCGGATATTTTATTTGCCACAGATGAAATCGACCAAGTATTTGGCGGAGCCGGAAATGATTTTCTGGTAGCAAATATCGGCAACAGTACCAATGATGTACTTGACGGTGAAGGTGGCGTTGACACTGCCGTATTTGTTGTAGACGACATCAATGATTTAAGCGGTTTTAACTTTGATGGAAAAGATAATCTGACAAACCAAGTATCGGTTCATGTTCCTGCGAACCAATACAATAATGATGCATATACTTATCTTTTGGAAAACGTTGAGAAAGGTATGTTTCTTGAGCTTGGTAACTTCCAAGATCATGACAACTACCATATTGTTGGAGTCGTTTTTACCGATATGGATGTATTGATCGCGTAATTCTTTTCGGCCTTTTTTGTTGCACCCCCCTTGGCTTTTTGCTGAGGGGGTTTTCTTTTTTGAGATTTATTGTATGTTAGTGGTTGGTTTTTTGTTATTAAAGGATAGAACGATGTTAAACAGAGCTTTAAAAGCGATTCGGTTGTATAATAAATTAAAGCAAAAAGAACTTGCATCAATACTTAAGATTAGTAGGTCGCACCTGTCTGAGGTTGAATCTGGTATAAAAAATGCTAGTCCTAAGTTGTTAGAAGCATATTCATCGTTTTTCGATATTCCAATCTCAGGCTTTTACTTGATCAGTGAAGCTTTAGAAAGAAACGATGGAAAAATTGTGGTAACTAGAAAGATTGTTCCTGTGTGTGAACAGATTATTGGCGGAGAGTGTGAAGCGACAAATGTCAGAAAACGAATAATTATGGCTTTTGTTTAGATTGCTTTTTATGCTATAAATAAAAGCGGAGAGGTAAGTTCTACTCTTCGCTTTTTTTCTTTTTTCAATGGAGAATGCTATGAAAACCCCAGCTTTTATTTCAGCTAACGATTGGCCAGATGATATTACATCTTGGCCAAATAGTGACGGAAACGATTCTACTGATATTTAAGGAGAAAAAACCATGAACTATCCTGTTCACATACCAAACGGAAACGGCCTTAAGTCGTTTCCAAATCGTGACAGCAAAACAAACCATTGACTCTGATTTGCAGAAAGCTGAGATGGGTTGTGACGGATCCTGCGGTGGTACTTGCGACCACTGCCAGTCGGCCGGCAAGCTGGCTTGATTAAGTTGATTTTTTCTTTGGAGGTAGGCCCAGTCAGTTTATTGACTGGGCTTAAGTTTTTGTAGGATGATTGGTGGGCGCAAAATGAGGTGGGTGGATCTGGGGAATTCCCCAGATCCACCCACCTCATTTTGCGCCTCGGCTTTTTGGGTTGCTGTTTGCTCCCAAATACCGTATAGTATCACTCATTAAGCCAAACGGGCTTTTTCTTTTCTCCATGACCGTTTTATTTGAGTGGGTTTTTGGTACGAAAGGAGTATCACATTATTCAATACATATATAAGTAAATAAAAATAAATTTTATGGCACGAGCATTTCCATTAGAAAAATTACGCAACTTCGGTATTGTTGCGCACGTAGACGCGGGTAAGACCACTACTTCAGAGCGAGTACTTTTTTATACCGGTATGAGTCACAAGATCGGTGAAGTGCACGACGGAGCTGCTGTTACCGACTGGATGGAGCAGGAGCGTGAGCGTGGTATCACTATTACCGCTGCGGCTATTTCTTGTAATTGGTCAAAGACCATGGAGGAAGACCGTAAGAATAAAGACAAGATGTACACTTTCAACATCATTGATACTCCGGGACACATTGACTTCACTGCTGAGGTAAAGCGTTCGATGCGTGTCTTGGACGGTGCGGTAGTGGTATTTGACGGAGCAGCCGGAGTGGAGCCACAAACAGAGACAAACTGGGGTTACGCTGACGAGGCTAACGTACCACGTATTTGTTTCATCAACAAGATGGACAAGCTAGGGGCTGACTTTGATGCTTCAGTAAAATCAATTGAAGACCGTTTATCCAAGAAAGCAGTGCGTATTCAGATCCCAATGGGAGCGGAAGACAACATAAGTGGCGTGGTCGACTTGATCAAGATGAAAGCTTATCGCTTTGGCGGTCAAATGGGAATGGATGTGACTGAAGAAGAAATTCCGGAAGAATTCTTGGAAGAAGCTAAGACACGTCGCGCGGAGTTGATCGAGCGAGTAGTTGAGCATGATGATGCTTTGATGGAGGCTTTTTTGGAAGGAAATGAACCAACCAACGAAGACCTGAAAAAGACATTGCGCAAGGCGGTAATTGCCAACGAGATTTTCCCGATCATGGCTGGTACCTCACTAAAGAATATTGGTGTGCAATTGGTACTTGACGCAGTGGTTGATTACCTGCCGGCTCCAACCGACCTACCTCCGGTACAAGGAGTTGATCCAAAAGACGAAGAAAAGACGGTTGAGCGCAAAGCATCTGATGAGGAACCTTTCTGTGCTCTGGCTTTCAAACTGCAGGATGATAAATTCGTGGGGCAGTTGGCTTTCTTCCGGGTGTACTCCGGTACCGTAAAAGCCGGTTCATATATACTAAACTCTTCAACTGGTAACAAGGAACGAGTAGGACGTATCGTGCGTCTGATGGCCGATAAGCGTGAAGAAGTGGATGAGGTGTATGCCGGTGAGATCGCAGCGGCCGTGGGTATCAAAGAAGTGAAAACTTCACACACTCTCTGCTCTGAGTCAGACCCGATCATTCTGGAGCAGATCACCTTCCCTGAGCCGGTAGTAGCCGTGCGCGTAGAGCCAAAGACCAAGAACGACCAAGAAAAAATGAGCACTGCTCTTAAACGTCTATCTGACGAAGACCCGACCTTCAAAGTATCTACCGACGAGGAAACTCTCGAGACCATTATTGCCGGTATGGGTGAGCTCCACCTAGACATTATCGTTGATCGTATGAAGCGAGAGTTCGGCGTGGAAGCCAATATTGGTCAGCCACAAGTAGCTTATCGCGAAACTATTCAAGGTGAGGCCGAAGCAGAACACAAATACATCAAACAGTCAGGAGGACGCGGACAATACGGACACGTTAAGATCCGCATCAAACCACTACAACCTTTGGCTGAAGACGAGACTGTTCCAAAGAACGTAACTCGCGAAGATCACTTTGAGTTCATCAACAACATCAAAGGAGGTGTTATTCCGCAAGAGTACATTCCAGCAGTAATGAAGGGGGCAAAAGAAGCTATGTCTAGAGGATTGGTGGCCGGATACAAGATGGAGGATGTGTCGGTAGAGCTGTTTGACGGTACTTACCACGATGTAGACTCCTCTGAGATCGCCTTTAAGTTGGCTGGTATCAATGCCTTTAAGGATGCGGCCAAGAAAGCCAACGCGGTCATCCTTGAGCCGATCATGAAAGTGGAAGTGCGTACACCGGACGAGTACATGGGTGACATCAACGGAAACATTTCATCCAAACGTGGACAGGTGGAAGGAACCGAAGAATTGGGTGGAAAGACCATCATCAACGCCAAGGTGCCTCTTTCAGAAATGTTTGGCTACACCAACACTCTTCGCTCTATGACTCAAGGTCGCGCGTCTATGACCATGGAATTTGATCACTATGAAGTGGTACCACCAAACGTGGCAATGGACATCAAGAAAGCGAGAGGAGTGGAGTAGGAAGAATAAAAAAGAAAAGGAATAGGGGAATTGAAAAAAAGAAAACCGCACACCCGAAGGGTGTGCGGTTTTTGGTGATGATTAACCCTGACTCTATTGTTCAGGGTTAAGTAATTAGAGTCAGAATTCAGGGGTTCATACTTGACCTCAAGTGATGCAACACCTCAATACATGACCTTGAAATGATCCGTAAGTATGTGTTGAATGAGATTTCTCTTGCAAAATTGTGTGTATTTGATAATATGGCCGAACCGCACGTAGTACTCTCACTATGGGTGGAGCGAACATAGTATTGCTCTTTCACACGCTTTTAGTGTTCATTCTAAGCGCGACTGTTCTCGTGCCGCCTGGAATGTACGCTTAAGCACGGCTTTTTAGTAAGCGGCTGTGTGCGGATTATAATTAGTAAAAAATTAATAATCATTTGAATATGGCAGATGTATTTGATCGTTCAAAACCGCACATCAACGTAGGTACTATTGGTCACGTGGACCATGGTAAGACTACTTTGACCGCTGCGATCCTTACCGTTCTAAAGGCTAAAGGCGATGGTTATGCAGCAAACGTTAAAGCTGTTGAGGACATCGACAAAGCTCCGGAAGAAAAAGCTCGAGGTATTACTATTTCACTCTCTCACTCAGAGTACGAAACTCCAAATCGTCACTATGCGCACATCGACGCGCCTGGTCACGCCTACTACATTAAGAACATGATCACCGGTGCCGCACAGATGGACGGGGCTGTCCTTGTGGTAGCCGCTACCGATGGTGCGATGCCTCAGACTCGTGAGCACGTTCTACTTGCCAAGCAAGTGGGAGTACCAAAGATCATTGTTTTCCTAAACAAATGTGACATGGTGGAAGATGAGGAAATGATCGAGTTGGTGGAAGAAGAACTTCGTGAACTTCTAGACAACAACGGATTTGACGGCGCTAACGCTCCTATCATTCGTGGTTCAGGTCTTAAAGCTCTTGAAGACCCATCTTCAGATTGGGGTAACAAGGTAATTGAACTGGCTGACGCTATGGACAGTTACTTCCCAACACCGGAACGTGATCTCGATAAGCCTTTCCTAATGCCTATCGAGGACATCTTCTCAATTGAAGGACGCGGTACCGTGGTAACCGGTCGTGTAGAGCGAGGTGCTGTGAAGGTTGGTGAAGAAGTGGAAATCGTTGGTATCAAGGATACTACCACTACTACCGTAACCGGAGTGGAAATGTTCAACAAGCAATTGGATGCAGCGCAAGCTGGAGACAACGCCGGAATCCTACTTCGAGGTACCAAGAAAGACGACATCCATCGTGGACAAGTTTTGGCCAAGAAGGGATCAGTTACTCCGCACACTGAATTTGAAGCTGAGGTGTACGTACTTTCAAAAGATGAAGGAGGTCGTCACACTCCATTCTTCTCAGGATACAAGCCACAATTCTACATCCGAACTACTGACGTTACCGGTGAGGTGACTCTAGCTGAGGGAGTAGAGATGGTTATGCCGGGAGATACTGCTACTTTCAAAGTTAAATTGGTAGCACCAGTAGCTCTTGAAGATCAACAAAACTTCGCTATTCGTGAAGGAGGAAAGACTGTAGGAGCCGGAGTGGTAACTAAGATCGTTGCTTAAGCAATTACTCTAAAATAAGATAAAAGCATTATGGCAACAGATACTACAAAAAAAGACACAAAGACCGCTACCGGTGAAGTGAACAAACTACGCATTCGAGTACGCGCTTACGAGCACAAGATCCTTGATGCTAGTACCAAACAAATAATCGACACCGCTCTTCGCTTTGACGCGAAGGTGGTAGGACCGATACCTTTACCAACTGAGATAAAGAAATATACAGTCAACCGTTCTACTTTTGTGCATAAAGATGCACGAGAACAGTTCGAGATGCGAATGCACAAGAGAGTGATTGATATTCTTAATCCGGGACCAAAGGTGGTGGAAGCACTAACCAATCTATCACTTCCATCGGGAGTAAACATTGATGTAAAGATGATGTAGTAGCTGACTGCCAAATACAAAAACACGCCCAGCCGGCAATTGCCAGCTGGGCGTGTTTTTGTATTTGTGTCCGCAATGGAGATTTACAGCCTCGCCCAGCCGGCAACTGCCGGCTGGGCGAGGCTTTTAATCTATCCAAAATTATTGTATAGTTGTGTCTACTTTGTTCTTTGGAGAAAATATCTGTGAAACAAAACATTTGCCGTGTTTGTGATAATAGTGCTTACCCAGATAAATGGATTGATTGTAAGCAGCGAGTTTATGAATTCTTTTGTTGCTCTGAATACTGCAGACAGTTAATTATTCAGCAAATTGAACGTGATTCTAAAAATAACAAACCTGATGAATTTGGTTTTTACTAAAAACCCCTTAGCTTACTTGAAGCTAAGGGGTTTTCATTTGGTACAGTTTTGTTAGTTATTTATTTGCAAGATCGAAAAATAAAAAACCGGTTGAGGCACTGCACAAATTGTACAATGCATCAACCGGGTCCTGCATTATAACTATAAGAATTAAAAAATATTATATATTTTTATATCATAGGGGGTGCTCTGGGCATCACATCCTCCTTATTGTTATGGCAATTTTGCAGGCGTCGCCGGGGAATAACTAAGACAGCATTCGTTGCATGTCTAGTTTCCTTAAAATGCGACAGCCAGTTAAAAAAACAAAAGATTTTCCTTCATTGAGCACTTCGCCGGCTCAACGTTGTATATACTAGCACATCTAAAATATTTGTCAAGCCTTTTTGAGTCTTATTTAATAAGGTTTAAGTCTGCCTAAAAAACCAAGAATTGTCCTCGTTTTTTGTTAATTAATAGCTTGCTAAACCTCATGGTGAGGAGTAGGCTAGTAAGTATTACTTATTGAACCTTTATTTTTATGAAAAAAACAATTATCTTTGTGATCATCGTTGCGTTGATCGGAGTTGGGTTTTATTTACTAACAAACAACAGTAATGAGGATGAGAAAGTATTGGTTTTGGCTGATTACACTGAAACCAAAACCGTCGAAACCAATGAAGTATTGGCAGAGTCGCTGGTCATCAGTACCGGTGAATCAACGGTGCTGGAATCGGGAGCAGAACTTACCGTGCAAAAAGACCTTACGATCGATGGCGCTTTAGGTTGTCGCGACGGCTCTCTTACCGTTACCACTGAAGGCAAACTGACCATCAATGATACGGTAGTTTGTCAAAATGAGGGCGAAGGAGATGTTACCATCATTGCTAAAGGTGGATTGGTGATGGGTAAGGATGCCCGAATTGTAGCGGACGGAAACGTGCAAATGGTTGATGGAGAAAGTGTGGTTAGAAGTGAAGCGGAGCTAAGTGCTTTATATGATGAAGTTGAGCAAATTCCCGCTACCGGATTTTCCGTTGGGCCGTTTGTAGGTGATGAGACGGTTTTGCCGGAAACCAATGCTGAGGTGAGTTTTGGTGCAGAAGGCAGTCCGTTACTTTCGCGATTCTTCAATGTCGCTCACGCGCAGGTCGACAATGGTACCACTACGGTCAATCTAACCGGTCAGCCCATCAGGGTGAGTGGAAAGATCAAGGTGGAAACACCAAGAAAAGGAGCCAAACGGATCGTGGTCTTCGATTTTCCAAATACACCGGAAGTCACTGTTCAAGACTTTGAACTCGAGGGTCCGGCAGGGCGAGCGGGCGAAGCCGATACAGGATCGTGTGATGTAAACGGAAAAGATGGAGAAGACGCTTTTCGGTTTAATGCCCAAGCGCCAAACTTAATTGTAAATAACTTCACACTTACGCTAGGAGACGGTGGAGAGGGAGGTGAAGCTACTACCGGAGACGGTTGCAAGGACGCGAAGGCCAAAGGCGGTAAAGGTGGGAATCCTGGAAACTTCCGTATGATCGGTTCAGAGAAGTTTGAGATCAAGGGTGCTTTCAATATTCATCCAGGTCGAGGTGGCGCCGGAGGAGGAGCTACGGCTAAAGGTAAAGTGGGTGATCCGGGCGAGAAAGGTGGCGATGCTAATGCGACTGGAGGGAAAGGATCGGACAACAAAAAGAAACTTTCAGTTAGCGGAACAGTGGCTGGAACCAGCAATGTGCAGTTTGGTGACGCGGTTGGCGGCTTTGGAGGTTTTGCTTCAGCTGAAGGTGGAGCTGGAGGTGATGCCGATAAGTGTGGAATGAAGGGTGGTGACGGTGGAAAAGCTACCGCTAAAAGTGGGACTGGAGGTGATGCCAAACTGACCGTTTCCGGCGGGGCAGGACGAATGGATTTTGCCAATGATATTGGTGGTCAAGGTGGAATGGTAGACGCTATCGGTGGTATTGGTGGCGCTGGTGGAAGTTGTGGTGAAGACAAAAAAGGCGGTGACGGTGGAGTGGGCGGAGATGCTTCAGCGACCGAAGGAAAAGGTGGTATGGGAAAGACTGGTCGAGCAAATGGCGGAGCAATGCTCGGTAATGATGGTGGCGATGGCGGAAAGGGCGGTGACGGCTGTACTGAAGGTATTGGTGGAGTTGGCGGACATGGCGGTCTTGAAGACGGAGAAAAAGGTGAAGACGGAAAAAATCTTTGCATTACTGTGACCAAAGAAGAAGACTACATTTCACTGCTTCCCGGAGAGATTGAAGTTATTCAATACATGGATTACTATATCCCAATTACCAACTTGGTAAGATTTACCGGAGAAGAATGTGATGGTGAAGAGCATTGGCACCCGGGACCAAACGGAGCTATCAATACCATGGGGTATGTTACTCCCGACCCTGATCCAAACGGATGTGGTTTTGGAAAGACGAGTGAAGTAAAGGTACAGATCATTCAAGATCCAAATTATGTCGAGGAAGATACTTCCGGAGGACGTGAGGAAGGATCAGGTGGCCGTATGATCCAGATAGATCCGCCAACCTTGGTGATACCAGCGCATTAAAATAGACCCTATCGGTCTATACAAACAACCACCGGACTTTAGTCCGGTGGTTGTTTGTATAGTGGAATTGAAGTAAATTTGCAATTTGTAATTTTTCATGTAATGATTATTGGTGATTAATAATGATTCAGTATGATTAAAGAACAGGCAAAAGTAGGTGGAACTGGACGTATGAGCGTTTCAGTAACACCAGATATGCAGAAAAAACTTGATTCTATTGCAGAGAGTCAAGATAGGTCTCGAAGCTGGTTGGTTAACCAGGCTATTAATCAATACCTGGAGTTTTACGAATGGCAAACTGAGAAAATTCAAAAACGACTAGATATAGCGACAGGAAAAAATGCTAAGTTTTACTCAAGTGATGAGGTGAATAAGATTGTAGAAAAATTCAAAGCATGAGAACCGTTATCTGGCTTAGTGAAGCACTAGAAGACTTAAAAATTATCGGTGAATATGTTGCACAAGATGACTCAAAAGTAGCTTATAAGATTATTATGAAAATAAAAGCTACTGCTGATAGCTTATCAGAGTATCCTGAAATGGGTCGAATTGGTCGGGTTAAAGGAGCTCGTGAAATGGTGGTAGATGGCTTGCCTTATATCCTACCTTATCAAGTCACCGATAAAGATATTCGTATTTTAGCAGTGCTACACACTTCCAGAAAATGGCCTGAGAGTTTTT
The DNA here is from genome assembly GCA_964350745.1 of uncultured Candidatus Saccharibacteria bacterium. GTDB lineage: Bacteria > Patescibacteriota > Minisyncoccia > Phycocordibacterales > UBA918 > OLB19. The sequence goes on from CAYGKU010000002.1 coordinate 24,796, forward strand.
AGTTTGAGGACCAGTAAACATGAAACCATCGGTACTTACCGATGGTTTTGGAGCTTGGTAGTTTTTAGTGTCTTAATTTCCTTATAAAATAAGCTAAATCAAGCTCGGATAGTAGCTTATTGTTGTTTCTACAATCTCCTTTGTATAGGAGATCTAGGATATTTTCAAAGGTAAGTATTTCACATTCAGTAAACTGCCATTCTGCCAATTTGTACTCAAATTGCTGAATTGATATGGGACAAAGACCGAATAACGCATAGAAAGAATATTTTTTATTATATCTTACAATAAATTTTGTAAAAATACGCAGATATTTATCTTTAGTTATATGGTCAAAGATTTCATGTGGAATCACATCTTTGTGATTAACAAATTGTCCTTCATCAATTTCATTGTCGAAAAAGGCTTTATTGATTTTGTCTTCATTTGAAGTTGTTGCGGGGTTATTTATGTTCAAGGAGCATGCAAACTTTCTGTATGTATCTGGTATCTCATTAAAAAAATTAAAATCACTTAATTTTATAAAAGCTCTAAGTTTTACTAAATTAATACAGGTTTGTAGATCCTTGCTTATCTCGCCCGGCTCCTCAATTTCAAGTTCAAACAATCTAAATTTATATGTGTTCACTTTTTTCTCCTTTTTTAAGATAGTACTTCCCTCGGGGACTTTAGCATAGGCTACTATCAAAATCAATTAAAATCAAAGTAATCCTTGCAAAATACTAAAAAAACAGTATACTAGCCACAGCTTTTAAAGACCTAAGTACAGATCAGTAATTCTTTGCTGGTTTGGACCAATGGGCACAAACCGCGTGAATTTTTATTTCGGCGAGCTGTGCTCGCTTGAATAAAAATTCACGCGGTTTGTCATTGGGTTTCTTTTAAGCTTATTATCAATTAAGTTCATAAATAATGAAATTCATTATCGGAACAAAGGCTGGCATGACTCAAGTCTTCGATGAAGACGGAGTATGTCAGGCGGTAACTGTTCTTAAAGTTACTCCCGCCAAAGTGTCACAGGTAAAAAAGACCGATACTGATGGCTACGAGGCGGTACAGATCGCTTCCGGAGAACAGAAAGATCACCGAGTTGCTAAGGCCCAAAAAGGTCACTTTGGCACCGGAGTCCGCTATGTTAAGGAATACCGCCCCAAGGTAAATGAAGATGTGTCACTGGATGATGTCACTAAAGACATGACCTACGACGCCTCAGTTTTTACCCCAGGTGATGTGATCGAAGTATCAGCCACTTCTAAAGGTAAAGGTTTTCAGGGTGTGGTGAAGCGTCATGGTTTTGCAGGAGGACGTCGTTCTCACGGACAAAAGCACTCAGAGCGTGAACCGGGTTCTATTGGAGCTACCGGTATCAACCGAGTTTTGAAAGGGTTGCGTATGGCTGGCCGTATGGGTGGCGATACTGTGACCGTTAAGAATCTAAAAGTGGTTCAGGTAAATCCTGAAGAAAATATTTTGCTCGTTAAAGGAGCGATCCCTGGTCGAAAAGGAACATTAGTAGAGGTGCGTGGCATCTAGTTAAGCATTAAAATATGGACGCAAAAATTTATTCTCATGAGGGAAATGAAGTTGGGACCGTATCACTACCGGACTCAGTGTTTGGAGTGAAGTGGAATGCTGACTTGGTGCATGAAGTAGTGGTTGGTATGCAAGCCAACGCTCGTCAATCAGCAGCTCACACTAAGGACCGAAGCGAAGTAAGGGGAGGAGGTAAGAAACCGTGGCGCCAAAAAGGTACTGGACGCGCTCGACATGGTTCACGTCGTTCACCGATCTGGGCCGGCGGAGGTGTGGCTCACGGACCACGAAATGAAAAGGATTATTCTGTTAAGATCAACAAAAAAGTGCGGGCTAAAGCTCTAGCTACTGTTTTGTCCAAAAAGAATAATGACAAAGAAGTGATCTTTGTTGAGGGATTATCTTTCTCTGAACCAAAGACTGCGCAAGGAAAAGAAGTTATCAAAGCTCTGGCTAAGGGTTCAGGAAACGACTCTTTGGCTACCAAAAGAAAGAACACCGCTGTTTTGGTACTGCCAAAACGTAACGAGGTGGTAGAAATGAGCTTTAGGAACTTCGGTAACATTGAAGTGATACAAGCCAAGGATGTAAATCCGGTAGACCTTCTAACTTATAAGTATGTAGTGATGGCAGAGCCAAACGATACTCTGGAGATAATCTCTAAGCGAGTATCAGGTTCTAATTCCAAAACTGCAGATAGTAAATAATAATTATGGCTCTCTTTAGTCGAAGTAAAAAAACTGATGCCGAGAAAGCGGAAACCGCGGAAGTATCAAAAAATGAAACTTCTAAAAACACTGCTACCAAAAAACCACTGCCGATCGATCGTGATCTTTCCAGTGTTATTGAGGGGCTGCGAATTACCGAAAAAACAGTTAATCAAGGCGAAAACAATGTATATACTTTTGTGGTTCGTCGTGATGCAACCAAGTTTCAGGTTCGTGATGCGGTCAAAGCTATCTATGGCGTGACGCCGGTGAAGGTCAACATCGTCAACAAAAAACCAGCTACCAGACTTTCTGGTTCTCGAAATCGCAATATGAAAGTATCGGGAATGAAGAAGGCTTACGTGTACCTGAAAAAGGGTGACACCATTAATCTTGTTTAATTTGGCGAACTGCTTTGTTGCTTCACGAAAAAAATCATTCACTGTACCACTAAGTACACCTCATGATTTTTTTCGTACTCCTTACAGGAGCTGTACACCTTGTCGCCACTTTGCTCCAAGTATTCGCAAGGTTGCTGACAAGGTCTTGCGAAAAGTCTCCCAGACTTTTCTCACCTCGCATTTCATCCAAATTAAACAAGATTATACAATCTAGTCTGATTTATTTAGTGAACTTCATCTAAATAAACCTACACTAAGCATTACAGAAACGAAAGAAATTACCAGTTAGGAAGATAAGAGAATATATCTCACTAGTTTCTAACCAATAACTATGAAAAAATATAAACCAACATCGGCTGGGCGACGTGATGGGTCGGTCATCGAATACAAGAAGAAATTAACATCAACCAAAAGCAATCCATTCAAGAGCTTGACCAAGGGAAAGAAAAGTACCGGTGGTCGCAACAGTCAGGGACGGATCACTGCTTTGAACCGAGGAAACGGAAACAAACGAACTTATCGTCAGATCGACTTTAAGTACGACAAGAAGGACATTCCCGCTCGCGTGGAAACTATCGAATACGATCCAAACCGAACTGGTTTTATCGCCTTGGTAGTGTACAAGGACGGAGAGCGTCGCTATATCTTGGCTCCTCAGAAGCTAAAGCAAAACTCTGAGATCATAACTTCAGAAACAGCTAAGCCAAAGGTGGGTAACCGTTTGCCACTTAAGGCTGTACCGGTCGGTACTTTTGTCTACAATGTAGAAGTAAAGCCGGGAGCCGGAGCCAAGCTTGGGCGTTCAGCCGGTAACTACATTGAAGTAGTAGCACAAGACGATCGCTACACTCAGATCAAAATGCCGTCAACCGAAATTCGCAAGGTGCCAGCTACGGCTTGGGCATCTATCGGAGCAGTCTCCAACGAAGAGAATCGTTTGGTTGATCTTGGAAAGGCCGGACGTGCTCGCCACAAAGGACTTCGTCCTAAAGTGCGAGGTACCGCCAAGAACGCGGTTGATCACCCGCATGGAGGAGGTGAGGGACGTTCACCACGTGGACATCGTCGCCAACGAACCAAGCAAGGTCGTCCAACCGGAAAGGGACAAAAGACCCGTTCACCAAAGAAATACTCAAACAAATTTATTGTTTCTCGTCGCAAGCCAGGCCGGCTGATGGGCGGAAAAAGATAAACAAAAAAGCTTGTGCGGATGCACAAGCTTTTTTGTTTAGCAAGCAACCTGCGTTGCTTGCGTATCTTTTTCCGGGGCGGAACGATGTAATTTGCTCCTTCCTAGAGCAAATTACGAGTGAGCCGGGTGAGAAAGTCTGGGAGACTTTCGCAAGACTCATTGAGAATATTTATGAGCGAAGCGAAACAAATAGTCCAATGAGTGGACAGAATCTGTAAGATTCGCGAGTACTTACTAGAATATGAGCAAAGCGAAATATTATAGTTAGTAACTCGTGACGAAAGCGGTAAATCACTTCATTTTACTACAACTATCGGCAAAGAAGAGTGTCCCAGAACTGATATGGTGGCAATGTTATGGACGGTTATAGCTTTAGTGAATAACTCAAAATCCGTTAGGTCATTATCATATATAGAAAGGTCTCGGGCTTCTTGATTAAAAGTCCAGACATCAACCACAAAGATATCATATTCCGGTCCAAAAACTTCCCTGATCTTGGTTCTGTTGATGG
>CAYGKU010000002.1:29149-37907 GCA_964350745.1 uncultured Candidatus Saccharibacteria bacterium
CGTGTTTCATGTTAAGCACAATAGCTGATTCTGCGTGTGCACCGGACAAATTTTCATACCAAGCTCCATTCTTTTTGGCTGTTCTCAAAACGTTCAACCTTTCTTTACTGAAAAAATGCACTTTATTCAAATTATCGTTTGCTTTAGTGGATAAGAATATTTTTTCTTCTTCAGAGATATTTATTCCGTAACAACTCGCCAGATCTGCTATAGCATCAATGTTGTTGGTGATGTATTCATATATCTTGACTGCTTTGGAACAAGCCCCGCAACCGCATTTTGCGATATTGTCACCGTGTACCGAGACATGATAATCATGCCCAATTAGATATTTAATAATTTCAGACACCAGGACTTTTTCTTTAACAACACGATCGTTTTTAGTTCCCAGGTTGTAGCCATATACAAAGGACAAAGAACCGCCGGCGGCAGATGGTTCGTTTAATCTGTGGTTTACCTCGTCAGTTCTTCCGTCAACACAAATAACCGGTACCGGCGACGTTACTGTTTGGTTGAAGACACCGGCCTCTATTTGGTGATAAAGTCTTGATAAGGTTTTTTGATTCAAGTTGTTTGTATTTCCCGGACCGGTCTTACCTACACCTAGTCCAAAATCACCCAATGTTTTATAGGTATTGGGGGCGGAAACTTCCTTTTTGGCAACTCTACTACTTATTATATTGGTTAATTCTTTTAGCATAAAATATTCATAACCGGTGGATTATGCCATAGTTATCAGGTAAATACCAGAGTAAGGTGTGATTAATGTTTATCCAAGGAATGATACTCCATGCCGGAGTGGTTGATCTAAAAGACGCCATTGATAAGATCAATGGCGTCTTTCTCTTACTTTTTCATAAGAGCTTTCATTTTTTTTGCCTCGCCTTATATTGATGGTCGTGTGCTTTAAGTAAAGCGTTGTGATCCATCTTAAGAACAGTGGCTAGCAGTTCAATCTCCTGAACCCTTCTGGATTTTGTCGGCAAGTTTCTACCGCTGTCCCAGTTGCTATATGTGGTATGGCATATGTTTAGACCTTGTAAATGTAGTTTTGCGCAAACATTTATTTGGTCTAAGTCCAACTCTTCTCTTCTTTTTCTTATAAGATCGGAAAAAGGTCTTTCGGAACCGAATTCATTCATTTTGTATCTCCTTATTGAGATTGGTGTTTATGACCGATTGCAACTATAGCATTTTCTTATTTAGGTTGAAAGAAAGAGTGTGAGTTGATAGTCTCCGGGGTCTTATATACCCGGTTTTCTTTCTCTAGTCTTAAAATCAAAATGAGAAAGTTTTTTGTGTTTTGAGAGAGCATTAAAGATGTGTGGAGCCAGGTCCGGATTGCAGTGGGTGGCCACCTTTTGTACGCTTTGTCCGCTGATGATAAGTTCCATGCCGGCTGCGGTGAAAACGGCGGTTACATAGCGTTTGCCACTCTTGCTTTTGCCTTTTGTAATAATTCCCGGCGAGACCAAAGTCACGCCGGGAATTACTTCCAGTATCTTTACGACCTCTTCGGCCGTCTCGGTGAGGGTGGTGTGTGTCCCTCCACGAATATTCTTCATTGCGTCTAATGTAACATTAAATTAAAGTTTGTCCAATGATTTCGTCTCGAAATACCAGTTTTTTCACCAAAAACCTTTATTTTTAGCTCCAGAACACGGCTTTTAATAAAATTAGATTACGCATAAAAATAGTTGTGGCATAGTAATATACATCATTGTAGATAATAAAAAACAGCATGACCGAAGCCATGCTGGACGATGCTATATTGGGTAGTCAGACTACCCAATATAGCAACAAAAGGAACTATAATTTTACTGATTTGATGTTTATTCCTCGCTCGCCGCTCTGAATTCAGCCATCAGCTCGGTATCTGATTCTTCAGCATCCATAGCTGCCAGTGCAGCATCGATGTTAAAGCTGTTGGTCGCATCGAGATCACGTTCGAGATCAGCGTCAGCACGGTTTTCCGCTTGTACTTGCCGTAACTCGCCCTGCAGCTCATCCATAAAAGAAACATCAATAGACTTGCCGCTTTTCGTTCTTTCGCGGATTGCTACTGCATCTTTATGTGCCTTAATGGCTTTGAGCATTGCTGGAGCATTTTCCCGCACTTGTTTTTGTGCATCCAGTGCATGCCGGTAATTTGCCATGGCAATTTCATAACTTTCAACCAAAGTATCATAGGTGGCTTGTTGCGCTGTAATCTGCGCTTCGAGACCCTTGATCTCTTGTTGCAGCTGGCCGAGTTGCACCTTATTTTTTTCAGGGTGCTTAACCAATCGGCCACCCAATCTAACCAGCTTTTCACGACGCATTTTGAGTGCTTCTAAAGGCTCAAGAGCTTCAGTATCAGGGTCGGCAATAGCGCGCATGGCGCCACCGATCTGACGAACTTGTACACGAAATCCTTGTACTTGCTCGTCAATACCTGCACCAATCTGTACCAGTTTTTCTTCTGGCGTCATTGTAGACGCTAACAAACCTTGAAACTGATCACCCATAGCTGCCAGGAAACCACCGATGGTTACTTTTTCGTTTAGTACTTTACTCATTTTATTACCTCCTATAGTTTGAAAGAAAACTTACAATATATCTGTAACATCAACACTCGGTTCAAACGGTTCGCAGTGAAACAAGCCACCAGAACCCTTAGCTTCTCCTTTTCGTGCATCCAGGTATAGAAGAGCGCCATCACCACCTTGTTCACGTGAAGTGACAAAGTAGAGTCGGTCCGATGTAAACACTTGTTCACATTCACCGTCAACCTGTGCTTCAAACGCACCGATATCGATCACTTCCCAAGTAATATTGGGTGTAATATTGTTCGGTAGTTTGTACGGTACTGGTGTTGTCTGCTTATTCTTGCGAAATCTTCTCGCAGGACCAGAATCACCAGTGCTGTCACCATCAATGTAGAATGATGTCAGCTGAAATGTGTCGATCTCGTGTGCTTTGTACCACTTTGGTTTACCACCCTCTTTCTGTGGAACCTTAAATATCCATACACCACCCGAAAGGAGTAGTGCTTTGGATACCGCACCTGTTCGCTCCCATGGCGCACTCTCACGACGTTTAAACAATTCGTAAAGTGTAAGCGCCGCTTGAACCTTGCGTTCAGAAGCTTCCCCGAGTAGCTGCACAAACTGGCCACTTTGAGTCACTTTGAGTTTTTTCTTCTTTGATGCTCCAACTAATTTATCGGTCGGAAGTGTATTAACATCATCTTCCGTCGATAACGAAGTTGTTGCCGGTCGTTTTAACACAACCCAAGTAATGAAACCAAAGAATGCTAGCGCAGCTAGCATGAGTATAGCGCCTAATAGTGTCATAATTTTCTCCTTTTGTTGAATTACCAGCCTCCACCATCGCTCGCACTAGAGCCACCGTATCCAGAACTATCGCTACCTGAAGAGCCACCGAATCCGTAACTATCGCTACCTGAAGAGACACCGTATCCAGAACCGCCGTAATCACCATAATCACTACTTAATCCTTCATTAAGTAATTCCAATGCTGCTTCTGCGGCTGCCTCTGCTAATAGATGACGCTGATAAGCGTCCGATGCTTCATTGTCAGCATCATTGGCTTGGTTATATGCACGATCGGCATATTCTATCGCCGCAACAAAGTCACGACGATTTCCGGCCCGATTAGCTTCTCGAAACAAACTCTCTGCATCAGCAAAATCTGACTCTGCACTAGAAGAATAATCACCATATGAATGTACGGTACTTCGTGCTTCTTCAATTGCATTCGCTGCTCGTCTACGCTTTGAAGGCCAAGCACTTTTTGCGGTTTCAAGCGTAAGGCGTTTTGCATGCACTTCATTTGCAGATGATTGTGTAGTCGACAATAACGACGAGTATTCATTAAGTAACACTGTCGCTTCTTGATACTCCTGCACTGATATGTGAGTCAGTACCTCAGCTTCTTTAATTGCATTTCGTGCGTTTGCTACAAGGTCTGTAACAGATTCATGCACATTGCGTACATCAGACCAGGCTGATGTTGCGTGATCATTACGTAACACGCTGAGGTTATCACTTGCGGTTGCGAGCAAGCTCTTAGCTTCAGATACATCTTGCTTCAATATCTCTAGTGCAGCTAACGTCTTCTGCTTCAAATTCACTTGCTCTTGAGCAATTTGTATTGATCTCTCAAATTGCTGTAATGCATTTTGTGACATTTTGTAAGCTTCTGGATTATCTCCAGCTTTTAATGCACGCTCTGCTTCTGCAACGTGTTGCGTTGCAGAATGAAATGCCCCATAAGCTTGCCTCAATGCCTTATCAGGCGTCAAGCCATGTTTTTGCTCAGTCGTCAGTAGTGCACTTTCAACCCCATCTATACGCCCACGGGCTTCTAGTGTGGTCGGCTGGGCTTTTTGCTCCGCAAGTTGTTGTAAATCCAACTCATTGGCTGCCTGCCGAATATTTTCTTTTATACCGAAAAATATTTGATCGACGATATTCAGGGCGACAAGCGCCGCATCCGGATCGCCCGTACGGGTTGTATCTTCTGCGGGCGGTAGTGCTGCCCATATAGCAGGATACATCCTATCGATACGTAAAAATGATTGAGTTGTGTCAGTCAATTTGGTATCAAGAGGGTCCATGTACTTAGCTAAATACCGCGTATGATCAGCATTAAACCGTTCATGCACCGCAACATATGAATCATGTGCTTTTGGTACTAGCCGCTGCACTTCATTAAAGCGAGTTCGAATGGTGGCTGTACTTTGATCCAAATGATCAAGTTCAGACTGCAGTGTTTTAATATTTCCTGCCACACTAGCCAGTTTTTGTTTGGCCGCATGTGCATGTTCATATTTGTCATCTGCACCCATTCCTTCAGCTTCTGTAATATCAGTAGTAATATTACCCACTGAAGTACGTAGCTGCTCAAGTGTTTGTTGGGCATCACTCATGTACTTTGGTTTATACCAAGGCTCCATTGCCTGATATGCAACTTCCACCTTTTGCAAGGCAGCAGTCTGTGCTTGTAGTCCTTTTACTGCAGATTGATATTCTTCATCTGCAATAAACCCTGGACGAACAATTGCTAGCCAGAATCCAAGCAAAAAGACAAGAAATGCCCCAGAACTCCACAGAAGCGGTTGCTGGTGTATTCTAGCGATAAGTGTCTTCACTATAGTACCTCCTATTAAGGTTAGTAAAATTAAATTTTCAAACAACTGTACTTCGGGGATATAAAATCATGGAATATGGTGTATGTCAAGCGTTTGGTGTAATGGCCTGCTGTCCAGTCTGAATACCTTGAAAACTCTAGTGATCAAAACTGATGTTATGGATACTTGGAATGATCACGGTTATTTATCTCCTAATAGTAAGAAGCCCCGCCGGCTACGCCGGCGGGGCTGTTGCTTCATAATCTACTCCTATTTATTGAGTGACTTATTTATTATTTGATCAAAGGACTTTGGATCACCATGATATGCCTATCGATCCATTTACCTTGCTTGAACACTGACTGGGGAATTACTCCAGCCGGTTTAAAGCCACATTTCTGGTAGCATTTTCTGGCTCGCTTATTGTTTCCAAGAACGTGCAAGGTAATGGTGCGCAGGCCCCTGACCTTAAATGACCAGTCAAGCATGGCGCGTAGCGCTTGCTTGCCATAACCATTGCTCCAGTATTTGGTTTCACCGATAGCAATGCCAAACGAACCTTGCAAGTGCAAGCTGCAAATGCGGTGAATACCAACGGTCCCGATCAATCGTTGATCCTTCCGGTGGTAAATTCCCAGCAGTAATTTACTTTGATCCTGATAGACTTCTTCAAGGAATTTTTTCTCATGATCAAGGGTTAAGGGGTATTGGCCAAAATTTATAAACTGATTTACTTCTTGGTCTCTAAACCAGGTTATGATCAATTCCGCATCCTTGGTTTCAAGTAATACCAGGTACAAGTCTTTGGTAGTCAGAAAGATCTGTCTAGTTTTGTTGTCCATAGTTGGACCTCCTCAATTTTTGAATTAATAAAAGCATTTAACTTACGCCAAATATCAAAATAAAACCTCGACATCCAGCCGAGGTGACACTTTCTTAAATAGATAGATTTCTAATTTTTAAAACCATCGCCACGACTAGATACCGCTGAAAACACAGTCATATCTGACATAGAAGTCATATGATCTGGTGTACAAAAATACAAGGTTGTTGTTAACCCAGCTTCAATTTTGTCGTGATTGATAATTTGTTTCATATTAATTGTGATGACGGTGATTTTTGGGAAATCTTACAGCTTGTAATGGGTCGGCACTAATGTTGACTTGTTTTAGGTCTTTAGGTAGGCTCTCATTTGGATGAACACGTTTAAATCTATTACAGGAGTCAATAACATGAATAGAAGAACCGGTTTGTATTTTGGTTATTTTACGAGAGAAACTATAGTGGACGGTAAGTCTAATTTTCAGTTTACAACCCATAATCACCCCAGTCTGATAGAGGGATTTGGAATAAAGGCGACGGTGGTGCGAAACCAAACTCCACGGTATTTTGAAATTAATATAACCGTAAGACATGAAAGAGAGAACGAAATCAGAACTTTGATCAAGCAAAAAACTCTAATGGCCTTAAGGTTAAATAAAGATGAACTGGTTGATATCTTTGACCTTGTCCCTAGAAATATTACTAAATAACACAACGTAAAGCGACCGAAGGTTGTTTTGGAGTTTTTGAAGCTCGCCGTAGGCGAGCTTCTTTTCTGTTTGGACACCTGGCTATTTAAAGATGCTATACTATTTTGTATAATTACTGTAGTTATTTAATTAGGTTTTATTTATGAATATTGCAAAAGTTTTTAGTCCGGTGGTTTTTATTAGTACTTTATTCGCGTTTTTGTTGTTGGCGGTGCCGTTTTATACTTCGGCCCAAACGGTCGAGGACTGTGGTTTTGATCGCACTCTTGAAGATGGGGTGGACGGTGAGGATGTGCGCTGTCTGCAGAAGTTTCTTAATGCTTCCGGCTTCACGATTGCCGAGAGCGGTCCTGGATCTCCAGGGAATGAAACTTCACTCTTTCGTACTCTCACCAAAGAGGCGGTAATAAAGTGGCAACAAGCCAAGAAGATCACGCCGGCAGTCGGAACTTTTGGTGATGTTTCTCGCACTGTTTACTTGGCTGATCTGGTAGCGCTTTTGGAAAAAGAGAAATCAGCCGTGACTGACTCGCTTCCAGATGAAAAAGAGACTGTAGGAAACACAGTTACAGAACCAACTCCTCCTGCGCCGACCGCATCAACCAAAAACGACGATCAGGTAGCGGTGGAAAGAAAGATCTCATCCGCCATGAAGACGGTAGTCGGTACCTATGATGAATTGGATGGTCTGTATGACGAGGATCCGGACAAAGCTTTTGCTGTAAGTGAAGACATTAAGGATGTGATGGAAGAGTTGATGGATGTGTTGCGCTATTACTTTGATGGTGACTTTGATGAGGCTGATGACATTCTTAATAATGTACTGGATGATGTAGCTGATACTTTTGAAGATGCCGGAGGTGAATCTAAGAAAAGCAAGGCTGAAGATGCGATCGACGATGCCGAGGATCTATATGATGACATCATGGATCTGTTTGAGCGAGCCGAAGATGAGGATGAGGATGTAGGTGATGCTGAAGATCTGCTTGAAGAGGCTGAAGAATTTATCGACAAGGCCAAGGAGGCCTTTGCCGATGCTATTTACCGACAAGCTATCAGTGACGCCCATGATGCTGAGGACCTACTAAATGAAGCGGAAGATGAGATCGACATCACTTCAGAAAATGATGTTGAAAAATTCATCAACAAAATTGAAAATAAGTTGGAGGATGCCGAGGGTGAATTTGATGAGATAGACGACGATCACGAAGACTATGAAGACATTGAAGACGCGCTTGATGATGCTGACCGTCTACTGCGAAAAGCGGAAATGGCTTTGGACGAAGAGGACTATAATGAAGCCGAAGAGTTGGCCGAAGAAGCGGAAGAGCTGATCGAAGACGCGCTTGACGATATGGATAGTGACTCAAAGGATAGAGATGATGACGATGACGAGGATGAAGACGAAGAAGCAGAGGAGGCTGAGGATGAATTGGATGAAGCTAAAGATGAACTGAAGGACGCATGGGATGAGGTAGATGAAGCTAGTGACGAAGGTAAAAGTACTCGCGCTGCCAGTAAACTTCTAGACGAAGCCGACGACCTCTTGGACGAAGCCGAAGATGAACTTGAGGATGAGGATTACGATGAAGTGCTTGACTTGGTAGAGGAAGCTTTGGATCTGATCGATGAAGCGTTGGGAGAGCTTTAGAATCACACGGATCGAAATAGACGTTAGTCTGCTGAAATGAAAAGATAAAAGAAAAAGCCGGTTTCGCTTCGCGAAACCGGCTTTTTAAATAAATACAGAATACTGTTCTTCTGATAACATTTGTTTTTGTTAAAAAAAGCAACACATGGCATGTTTGTGCCTAGGTGTTGCTGTATAGAAATGTTCTCGCTTTGATTTTTTCGGTTTAGTCTAAGGTCACCTTTATTATTCTTGTGCCCCCTTCAGTAAAGCGTTCGAGTGTTATGGAGCAAGTGCCTTCATGTATACCTTCTTTGCTCTCTACACCAGAGAAGTTGACTTTATACTCGTCACTGCGATCGGTTTTACTAGCGGTTTTAGTGGTTTCTACACTAAATAAACTAGTGTTGTAACTAATATCTTTTCCAAAGGTACTTATTAACTTCCTAACAGTTAATCTGA
>CAYGKU010000002.1:37917-46513 GCA_964350745.1 uncultured Candidatus Saccharibacteria bacterium
GTTGATAAAACAATGCTCCACCAGGCCCTTGCGAAGACTCGCACTGAACAAAATGCAACGTTCCACCTTTGCACAATTTGCTTTTCACGTAATCCAAGAATTCCGGAATGGCACCCACAGTTAATCTGATAAGATCTTCCTTTTTTCTATTGTTCACGACAGCCTCTCGTTGATTAAAGAAGTATATTTATAATATGCACCCACTGTCCAAATAGGTCAATGGCTTCAGTGTAATTGACTTCCGAAATGCCAAAATTCAATTGACTTTTTGGTTCATTTCTAGTATTCTAACCCAGTTCCAACCTCAATGAGGAAGCGGGATTTAAAGAGCCTATCTAACTCTTTAGTGTCATCCCGCAAAATAGCTTAAAAACTTTGAAAAACAATGTTTTTGAGCCAAGAAGTTAAGTTAATAGAAGGTTGGGAACCTCTGTTAAGGACGGCCGTTACCTTTCTTTACAAGAGGTTCTCAAAAACGCATCTGTTAAATGCGTATTTATTCGTATAAGCCAAAACTTCCATAGAAAATACATTTCTTTGTTGTACTGCACAAAATAATATTCACCGTATTAAACATACGTTTCATATTATTTTGTTTGTACGCCTCGAACTGTATTCGTCTCTGAAAGTTTTGTTAAAAATAATATTATGTCACGATCACTCTATAAAGGACCGTATGTAGACGAGAGACTTCTGAAGAAGATCGCCGGAAAAAAACCCGGAGAGGGTGGCGTCATCAAGACTTGGTCACGAGACGCTGTGATCTCACCGGAAATGGTTGGCTTCACTTTTGGAGTCCATAACGGAAAGGATCATATTGAAGTACTGGCTGTTGAAGAAATGGTCGGTCACCGTTTGGGAGAATTTTCTCCGACCAAGAAATTCCATCGTCACGGAGGTAAGATGCAGAAGGAGCTTGAACAGAAGAAGAAAGAGGCGGAAATTGCAGCTGCTAAGGCCGCTAAAACTTCAGCCGGAGCTAAGAAATAGTGTAATTAAGTTATGAAAGCAATTCTAAAAAACTATCGCCAATCACCACGCAAGGTTCGCCTCGTGGCTGACGTGGTTCGCGGTAAGAAGGTTAAAGATGCTCTGGCCACTCTTAGATTCGTTGAGAAGAGAGCGGCTGGGCCATTTTCTAAGGTTATTGAATCAGCGGTTGCTAACGCGGTCAGCGCCGGCAAACAAGCTGAGTCTCTGTTTATAAAGAAAGTAGCGGTTGATAAAGGAACAGTCCTGAAAAGATATATGCCTCGCGCGCGAGGTTCAGCTTCACGCATCAACAAGCGAAATAGTCACATCTCAGTTGAGCTGGGAGAGAAATAAAAAATTATTATGACACACGTAGCACATCCATATGTACAACGTATCGGTATCAACCGCGATTGGAAAAGTCGTTGGTTCACTACCGACAAAAAAGAGTTTCGTGAGTACATCCGCACCGACGCTGCTGTCCGCAAGTTTCTTGAAAAGAAGCTTAAAGGCATGTCAGTTGATTCAGTCGAGATCGAACGCAGTCAGAATGATATTCACATAATTGTGAAGACCTCACGACCGGGGTTGGTGATCGGTCGTAGTGGAGAAGGAGCTACCAAGCTAAAAAAAGAGCTTGATATGCTACTTCGCACTCTAAAGCTTACCAACAAGCCAAACGTAAAGCTTGATATTGAAGAGGTTCGTTCTCCGGAGTCAAGCGCTAATATCGTTGGACAAATGATCGCTGAAGGTTTGGAAAAAAGACTTACCTTCCGCCGCGTCATGAAGCAGACTGTTGAAAAGGTAATGGCCAACCGTGATGTGGAAGGGGTGCGTATCACTCTTTCCGGTCGTCTAGGTGGAGCCGATATGGCTAGAAAAGAAGAATTGAAGAAAGGTCGAATTCCTCTACAAACTTTACGAGCTGACATTGATTTTGCACGTGTTACCGCCCGCCTACCTTATGGTGCGATTGGTATCAAGGTGTGGATCTATCGTGGACAGGTGTTTACCGATCGAAAAAGTGGTCAAACTGACACCGTCGCTCGCTCGTCCAACGCAAATCTTCAGGGTTAATTATATTGCTTATGTTATTTCCAAAAAAAGTAAAACATCGAAAATGGCAGATCGGAAGAAAGAGCTTGGAAAAGCGCAGTGTGCCTGATACTCGCGGTATCACCGTGGCTTTCGGTTCATACGGGCTACGTGCCACTTCACCATCTCGAGTACGTTCAAATCAGATCGAAGCGGCTCGTCGTGTGATCTCACGAACCTTGGGTAAGACCGGAAAGATCTGGATCCGAATTTTCCCTGACAAACCAATTACCAAAAAACCGGCGGAAGTATCCATGGGTAAAGGTAAAGGTGATCCTGATTACTTCGTGTTTGAAGTTCGTCCGGGACGCATCCTGTTTGAGGTTGAGGGAGTTCCAGAAGATTTGGCACGCGAAGCTTTTCGTAAAGCTACTGCCAAACTTCCATTACAAGGTAAACTCGTGCGTCGCGAAGAGACACGGGCCTAATCTTAATTGCTTATGACTAAAATGTCAGATATACGAAAAAAGACTGAAGCTGAGCTAGTTGAGATCGTCACTAATGCTCGCGAGAGCGTTAGAGCGGAGCGATTCAAGGATAAGGGTAGTCGCAAACCGGCTGTGGTCAATACCGCCAAGAAAGAGATCGCCCGAAGCCTGACCGAACTATCAGCTCGAGGTCGTAATTCAGACACTAAATAATGAATATGACTACTGAAAATACAAACGTATCAAGTCGACGTGTTCTTAGCGGAAAAGTGGTCTCTACCAAAATGCAAGATACTATCACTGTATTGGTTGAGCGTTACGTGAAGAACCCAAAGTACAAAAAGTACGTACGTCGTGCTAAAAAATACTTGGTGCATGATGCAGGCAATACTGCCAAAGAAGGAGAATTGGTCGATATTAGAGAGTCTCGCCCGTTTTCAAAGCGTAAGCGTTTTGAACTCGTAACGAAAACAAAATAATATGATTCAACCACAAACAATTGTAAAGATCACTGACAACTCCGGCGCTAAGATCGGCCGAGTATTCAAGGTGCTTGGCGGATCAAAGAAGCGTTACGCAGAGCTAGGTGAGATGGTGGTTTTGGCGGTGCAGACCGCGGAACCGCGCAAACAAGTAAAGAAGAAAGATGTTGTGTACGGAGTGGTGGTTAGACAGCGAAAGCCATTTCGCCGTAAAGATGGTTCATATGTGAGTTTTGACGACAACGCAGTCGTATTGGTCGACAAAACCAAAAAAGAGCCCCGTGCCAACCGTGTGTTTGGTCCGATCCCGCGTGAACTTTCCGAAGCTGGTTATCAGAAAATAATCTCATTGGCACCTGAGGTGGTGTAGTGAGAAAGGGTAATTGAAATATCATATGAAGATCAGAAAAGGAGATACCGTGCAAGTAATTGCCGGAAAAGACAAAGGAAAGACCGGAACAGTTCTAATCGCGTTGCCGGAGACCGAACAGGTTCTGGTGGAAGGAGTGAATGTAATGAAAAAGCACCAAAAGAACCGCAGGACTCGTTCACAGGGTCAGATTATTGAGAAGAGTATGCCGATCCATGTATCAAATGTTTCTCTCATGGAGGGAGATAAGTTGGTACGGGCCGGATATACTTTTGAAGGCGAGGGAGAGAAACGCAAGAAAGTACGAATTGCTCGCCCAAGTGGTAAGAAAATATAATTATTATGGAAACGACACAAACTCGCATCAAAAGCGCTTACGAAACCCTGAAGGGAGACTTTGGCTACAAAAACGTTATGCAATCACCGAAGATCGAAAAGGTGGTGGTGTCTGTAGGGACAGGTAGAGTGCAGGACAAGGCTAAGATCGCTCTGATCCAAGACCGCCTAGCTTTGATCACTGGTCAAAAACCGTCACCTCGCCCAGCTAAGAAATCGATCGCTTCATTCAAGTTGCGCGAAGGTGATATCATTGGATATCAAGTGACCTTGCGTGGGGAGCGTATGATCCACTTCTTGGATAAGTTGATCCACATTGCTTTGCCACAGACTCGCGACTTCCGCGGTCTTAAGACCACTGCGGTTGACGAGATGGGTAACTACACTCTTGGTATCAAGGAACATACTATCTTTCCTGAATGTGCTGATGAGGAACTGAAAGACGTATTCTCAATGGCCATTACTTTGGTGACAACCACCAAGGACAAGAAGGAGACCGAAAGCTTCTTGCGACATATAGGTATGCCGCTTAAGAAGGAAGAGGAAGGTAAGTAATTAGAATTTGGTTTTGATATTCAAAATCTAGATCAAGAAGAAACACAAAGCGCCGCCCTTCGGGCGGCGCTTTTATGCTATGCTTATACATATGAAAAAAGAACCTAAGACTTTAAAGGGAAGAGTGCTACTAAAGATAAAGAAGGTAGTTTTAGTAATTGGTCTTTTTCCAATTTTTTATATAGTCATTTGGTTTATTTTAAGTTTCTTTTTGCAGGTGACTGGACTAAACGCTTTGGTGTCATCAGAAATAAAAGAATCTTTTGATCTCTTGGTTATGATGTCGGCTCTTTGGGGATTGCCAAGTCTGTTTTTGATGCTAATACTGCTCATTTTCATAAATGAGCTTTATAGGAAAGTAGAACCAGAGTATATTGAGGCTGGTCCTAAAACCATGGTCTAGTTGTTTGAAACAAAAAACTAAAGCACAAAGCACCGCAGGCAAAGCCTGCGGTGCTTTGTGTTTCTTAAACCTTCTTGCAATTAAATTGTTTATAGTGATAGTATGAAATCACGACCAAGCATATTGGAGGCGTCGTGTTCTATGGAGTAACTTATTATGGACATACTGGGATTGTTTATTCTTTCTGCGGGCCTTATCATGGCGGGTTTTCTGTGGAGAAATCCTTTTAGGAAAAGAGATGGTACTGATGGATTTTTTGCAGCAGAAGCCAAGCGATGCTTAAATCATTCTTGTGAAATTCCACCGGAAGGTTGGAGCTCCAGAAGAAGAATTTTTCGGAAGTGGTTGTCATTAATCTTGGATCCAAATACCGGTAAATTACGTTTAGTGAGAAAGATCAAGCTTGTTGATATAGGTATTTTAAGGTAATTATGAGGAGTAAAACAAAAGACGCTTTATTCGTAAAGCGTCTTTTTTATTTATTCACCTCCGGACACATGTCCCACATGTACTTAAACCAAGTGCGGTATGAGTCGGCGAGGTTTTGGTTTTGAATGACGGTGAAAATAATTTCGCTACTGGTACCGACTTTTCCCAGGTGCTGTTGGTGCATGATATTTACCCGATCACCAAAAATGTCTATGCCGGAAGTGGTGCTATAGGCTTTGGGGAGAAATTTGTATTGCTTGCCCACATGCTCAATTATTGGATGATTTGATTCAAAGACTTCATAGTCAAATAAGTGATGCATCTTTATCTTTCTAGCCTTCATTTGTTTTATAAATCCCGGGAAGAAGCTTTGTACTCGCTCATCAAGCCAAGCTCCTTGAGCGGCAATCGAGTAAAAGGGTTTCTCCACCCGAAGAATGTCTCGCATATATTGTTTCCAACCCTCATTACCCTTGTATGTTTGTACGCGGTAGGTAGCAGGCGAATCCAGATAAAGTTTTTCCAGTTGAGGCAATGTGCTATCGAGAGCTTCCAATTTTTCTCCTAAGATCTCGCGCAATTTTCTGGGCTCGACCGCTTGGTATTGGTTTTCTTTTGATTCGATTATTTCTATTACTAAACCTTTCTCCATGAGTCGGTTTAAAGAGTCGTAGACATTGCGACGGTGAACGCCCGATTTTTCTGAAATTGTACCAACCGAAGAATTATTTTCTCTAAGCAGAGTCTCGTATATCTTGGCTTCATTTTTGGCGAGTCCGAGTGACTCCAGTAATGTTTGATATTCCATATTTTGATAGGGTAATACAGTTTATGATTTTTGTAAAGGTGGTAAATACCACTCGTGAGTGATATTTGCCACTCTTTATTAAAATGCAAGAATTTCACTAGAAGTTATTTGTAATAATTTTTAAAGGAGAAGGTTATGTTGAAGCTTAATAAAGCAGTTTGGGCAAAGGTGGTTGATGGTAAATTGTCACCAATCAAAGATGAGTTGCTTCTTAAAATGCATAATAGTGACGGTACAGCTTTACCGTTGGTGCTGGATGATTCCGGTGAAAGAAATTTTGGAGCTGATCTGATACGGTTTGCTTCCGGTACAGGAGTGGGGCTTCATAAGCATGTTGGGGCTCATATTTTGTTGGTGACCGCGGGAACAGGCATCTTAACTTATGGTAATGAGAAGTATGAAATGTTTCCGGGGATGATCTATCTAGTGCCGCCCAATGTGCCTCACGCAATTTTAGCCATTACTGAATTAGTTTTGGTAGCAATTGGTAATGACCATCGGCCAGCCGATAGTAGTGAAAGGTTGGAGCTAGTAAATAAGGAGAGTGATGATGAGTGATTACAAACAAACGGCTTTACCCCTACGCGAGCATGAAGGATTTATGGTGATGCGCGGGGACTTGATCCCAGGTGGAGTAAAAGCAGTTTGTCTTACTTCTATTTTGGCGAGTGTAGCTGAGCGTGAAGTAGTTTACGCAGCGCACGCCCACGGACATTCAGGATTAGCTCTTGGTTTGGCCGGTCTGGAAAATGACAAAAAAGTCACTTTATTTTTTGCTGGTCCGCGAGTCAGTACTTATTTATTTGATCAGACTGAAGCTTTGAGTAATGTGCAGTGTATCGTGCTTGATAATTTATCTCACCAGTCACAAATGGTAGAAATTGCTCATGAGTATGCCAAGAAAAGTAACGCTTACTTCTTGCCGGTTGGGTTTGATTTTCCAGCCTTTAATAACTGCTTGATCAAGCTAGCCAGGTCTTTACCGATTAATCCCAAAGAAGTTTTGGTACCTGGCGGGTCTGGCACAACTTCGCGTTGTTTGGTGAAAGCTTGGCCAAAAGCCAAGGTCTGTACGGTTGATCTAGGTATGATGCTAGGTGCTGACATGGGTACAAAGCATGTCTACTATGCACCAGAAGCACCAACAGAGAAAGCGCAATTTACACCACCATATCCATCTGCAATCTACTACGACGCAAAAATGTGGCGCTTTGTGAAAAATTACGCCAGTCTTGGAGCTTTGATTTGGAATGTGGCCTAAGTTTAAACCTCTACCAATTTTATTTGGTAGAGGTTTTTATTAGGATTGAAATTTGTTTTCAGAAATCAGATTCCAAGTATTCATCTCCTCTTATTTTAACTGTTGACCACTCGGCATTGCCTGTGAGTTGAAATGGTACATCCTCTATTAAATAGAAGTTATTGGTGAAGTGATCAGCTCCAGTTCCACCAGTGTCCTTTGAAGGAACTATCTCTTGTAACAAGTATCTGTCGTTAATTTTATGTCTGACCAGGTACTTAAAGCATTTTCGTAGGTGTGAAAGTTTGGTGGGTTGGCGATCTGCAAGCTTATAGATTTAAACAAGAAATTGCATTCACGAGCAGTTTGCGCGGTAGGAGCTAAAAATAAGAGTACTGCATGAGTTTGGAGTAGTTCCATTCTACTCAAACGAAAAGTCATTCCAGGAAATTTTGTCTGACAAAATTTCAATTTTGATATTATGACCGTTCTTGGTCAAAGAGGTGGTTTGGTAGGTGAGACAATTATTGCTTGAACAATTAGGAGCTTTGACGGTGTTGATGGTGACTATTTCGTTTCCTATTATAACTTATTCGGTAGACATGACGGTGGACTGAGGGAGACTGTCTATCAGGTGGTTATCAAAATAAATGATAGCTACAGGCAGTGCCGGTGTTCCTTCTTCAAAATCTCGCTTATTCCATACCATTACATCCAAACCTGATTCTTCAAAATTACTACGCTTTTCGCATACGACAGTATCTTTAGGGTAGTTTAGGTTGAGTCCAGTAGAGCTATTCTTATATGTAAAATCATTATTTTCCGGTGAATATGGTCGGCAGTCTTTCAGATAAGTTTCAAAAAAATCAGAATGATTGACAGTTTTGTTTGGGATGTTTGCGCTTTCTTTGAGGTTAGAAAAATATACAAAAGCTAACAATCCCAAAAGTATGGCTAAAAATAGGACGATCAATTTTTTCATGTTAGTTATTATACAAATTAAATGTTGGTGGGTTGTTTGCGTGGTAATGGGTTTATGAAAAATAAAAACCTCGAGGTTGTCGAGGTTTTTGCTGGTGTTTGGTTTTATAATAATAAACCTAATAGCTCCTGAACTTCTTTTGGAAGCTGAGGAACATAAGTTCCGCAATCTATTTTGAAGCGATTACCTGAGGTAACATAGTTCTTTTTTACTGTGTATGAAGTTGTTAGTATGTTTTCTCTTACCATACCTTGAGAATAATTTACCCTACTTCTGCTATTGGCAAAAACTGTAACCCCTGCCCCATCTTTGTGTGGGTAGACGCTACAGTCTTTGTAAAAGTAGCCAACAGAGTAGTGTGGGTTGTTGGTGTAGGTTTTCTTTTCCCAGGTAATTTCTTGGGAAAACACACTTCCAGAGAAAAGCATAATCAAAAACAGACAGAACAGTTTATTTTTCATTGAAATCTCCAAATAGATAGATTTGTATAAAT
>CAYGKU010000003.1:0-24720 GCA_964350745.1 uncultured Candidatus Saccharibacteria bacterium
GTCGGTATATCGCTAACAACAAAAGATATTTCATAATCATCTATGTTGAAGTTACCCTCATCATCGATACATCTGACGTAAAAAGTATTGGTGGTATTTGGAGTTACTGCCACCACATGAGTGTGGTATATCAGCCCGGTGCCATCAAAAGTTTCGCTCATGGCACCATATGCCGTACCAGCTGTGGTCGAATACCGACAGATCGCAAACTCGTTGGTCTCAAGGAATATTTCTACACTCAAAGTTACACCGGTCACGGTTGAGGTAGGCGCTCCGTTGAATCTCTCCGGAGGAATGGTCTCAGTGGTATCAACCGGCCCCACTCCCACACTATCAACCAAAGCGATCAAAAAACCGGCGTTAGCCACCAAACTGCCGTCGTAAATTTCAACCGTCATTTTTTTGGTGCCGACACTGGAGTCATTTATGATCGGTTTTATATCCGCTAAAGTGGTGGTGGTGCCGGTTGAAGTGCCGGTAGTGGTGCCAAATACCTGACTGAACTCATTAGCCTTTGAAGTATGATTTCCAATTTTGAGCTCCAACTCTGAACCGCTGGAAATACCGGTGGTGGTGTTGAGGGTATATTTGATCTTGCCCGGGGAACCGGAAGTTATCTCCACCAGATCGGTAGTAGTGTCCAAAACAGCGCCAGAAGGTCGCAAGACACCGTCCACGTAAAGTTCAACATTCCTCTCGGCCGAAAAAGTACTGGTACCCAATATCTGAAATCCGGAAGGTGGAGTCATTTCAATATAGCTATTTGGAGACAGGTCAGTACCCAAAACAAAAGAAAAGGTATGATTGGAGGCCACAGATGGGGTGGAGTTCGTGATCGTGTCTTTGTATTGAGTTATATTCTTGGCAAAGAGAATGTCAGGAAAAAGAAATAAAGATAACAAAATAGTCACGGTCAACACCGCAAACAGAACAGTCCAAGCTCTTAGAACAAGGTTCATTATTTTTTCATTATACCTTGCTTGAGTAGGATTTTTTGTGTTTTCTTACACAGCCTAAGAGAAAGTCAGCCCCGCGCCTTCGGCGCGGGGCTGACTTTCAAAAGACCAAACCTCAATCATCTTGCAAAAATCCTCCCGACTGGTGACCCCAAAGCTTAGCGTACACTCCCCCGTTGTTCTTTAAGGTATTATGATCACCGTCTTCGATTATCTCTCCCGCCTCCATCACTATGATCCGGTCCATTTCCCGCAAAGTGGAAAGTCGGTGAGCTACGGCAATGACCGTCTTACCCACCATCAGTTCATGAAGCGCCTTTTGTATCAAGACCTCACTCTCACTATCAAGAGCCGAAGTAGCCTCATCGAGTATTAGGATCGGCGCGTCTTTTAGCATCGCGCGCGCAATCGCCACTCTCTGCTTTTGACCACCGGACAATTTCACGCCACGTTCTCCGACCAAAGTATCGTAGCCGTCTTTCAATTTCTCGATAAAATCATGAGCATGGGCCTTCTTAGCTACCTCAATTATCTCTTCCATCGTGGCATCGGCTTTACCATAAGCTATATTCTCTTTAATAGAACGGTGAAATAGCGCCGGCTCCTGTGGCACCACCGCAATCGCCTGCCGTAGTGAATCTTGCGTTACTCGACTTATATTCTGTCCGTCGATCATTATCTTTCCACCATCAATATCATGCTGTCGAAGCAAAAGCGACACAAAAGTAGTCTTACCGGCTCCCGAGGAACCGACCAGCCCTACTCTCTCCCCACCTTTTATATCAAGGTTAAAGCCGGAAAAAACTTGATTATCTTCAAATTTAAAATCAACTCCTTGCCAAACGATCTCGCCCTGATCGACCTTCAGTGATTCTGCGCCCACTGTATTTATAATTTCGTGTTTTACTAAAACATCATCCAAACCTTCCTTTAATTCACCAAAAGTTCTAGAAAAAGAATTTATTACCCTCGCAACAAACATCAACATAAACGAAACATTGAAAACCAAGGACAGAACCAGTATAAAATCTCCAGTTGTGATCTTGTCAAGTTTCCAGTTATTCATTAATGACCAGGTCATCCCCAAAATGAACACAAAAAGAACTATTGAGTTGATCAAGTATATTTTTTCTGAATAGATCCAGTTATTATAATGTGCAATCCTTCTGTCATTGGTCAGTGTGCCCAGTGAAAAAATTTCATTACGTTTTTTGGTGTACTGCCTGACTGCAATCATATTTGTTATCACGTCACTGATTCTTCCTCCAAGACTACTGTTTACATCAGCAGCTATCCTAGAGAGCTCAGCTTTACGCGGAGCCATACGGAAATTAATTAGAAGCAAACATACTATCAGACCCAAAAACAAAAAAGCTGAAGTTTTATCAACGCTGTATATAAGACCAAAACTTACAGTGAACGTAACCAATACATAGTAGTGATCACTTATGAGATTAGGTAACAAATTATCAACTGCCCCGAGAATATTGCGCAGTTTGCCAACAATCTTACCAGTCAAACGATCTGAAAAATAAGAATTACTGTGATTTAAGGTGTAGTCAAATAAGTTGTCAGCAGCATACTTATTTGATTTAGTGGTCAAATTAGCGGTACTAAAGGTCTCAATCCTGTGCAGTAGCTCGATCAAAAACAAGATGAAAGGAAATAAAAGCCCCCAAAACAACGCACTCTCAAAATCTCCTGACTCTATTGAATCAATTATCAATTTATACAGATAGCTAACACCGGAAGAAACGGTTGCCACTATAGTTACAATTAATAGTGAAAATAACATCCAATACTTATATGGTTTTATCGCATACCAAAAGAAGGCCCATGGAGTCTTAGGCATAGGGCTGTTATTCAATATTAAATTATGTTCTTGTTTGTTTTCATCCATACATATATAGGTACCACGCGCATCATCTACCCGACACCCAAAGATCTTAAAAAAGTTAGTGACTTTTTGTATAGTATTTATAACTGACGCTTTAACAGATAAATTCTTACCAATCTTGTCCAAAATTCCGCCTAAAAATTACTTAACACATCGAAACCCAACCGCCTTTCCGGATAAGGTTGGCGCGGTCTCAGCATGGATCGCGTACACACCGGCATCAGACTTGCTACCGTAGAAACCACCTCTGATCATAGCATAAGCTCCCTCTTTGTCAGTCCAAAAGTAATCCTCATCAAACAACAAGTCAACACTGTCAGCCTCGGTCACAGTAGCCACTCCGCCACTATCAACCTGTCTGACATACCCACTCTCCGGTAGTTCCCTACCTTGATAAACTCCGTTTATCACGTCATCATTCACCCACTCCCATGCATTACCCACCACATCCTTGACTCCGGCCGCCGAAATACATTCCGTAAAAGATCCCGTTTCGGCAATATCACCACCTACAATATTACATTTATCTGACGGAGTTCCCATGGAGAACTGATACCATTCGGCGGCACTTGGTAGTCGCTTGCCGGAACGGACACACATCACGGCCGCTTGCTCCCGGGTAACATTTCTCCACGGAAGCAACCCCTCTTTACTTACAACATCACAATCAACGTCTTTAAGATTAGCTTCCGTGTCGAACTGGTTTGAGGGACTCCTAAACTGACATTTCTCTCCCGCCGACACTTCGTATTTATCGACACAAGTAAAGGTTAAGGCGGATTCGAGCTCGATCATCCCCTCTGGACAAACTTCCCCGACACCATTGATCACGGAAGACAGCATCGTCCCCCCTTTTCCGGACAAGGTATCAGAAGCGTCTATAGCAAAGGTGGTCAGAATTACAGACACCACCAACACCCCTCCTATCTTAAGCCATCTCATAACCCTAATTGTACTCTATAGCAGAACTTCTAGGGTAATAATTTTGCACACCGAAAACCGATAGCCGCACCGGCAAAATTACTATCAATTTCTGCGTGAGTGGCGTAGATTCCACCATCCTCCTTACTACCATAGAAACCGCCCCGCATGACCACACGTCGACCTTCAGGTTCTATCCAAAAATAGTCATTGTTGTAGATTGGATTTGGCCTATCGGAGGTCCTTGAAGGCAGGCCATCAGACTCGACTTGATCAACGTAACCTTCGTCCGGTAGATCTCTCTCGTCAAAACGATTATTCTCTACCTCCTCCTCCACAAACTCCCAGACATTTCCGACCATATCATGCACCCCAGCGCCGGAAACACAGCCTGACCACCCGCCGGTCTTAGCTAACTTCCCCGCCAGGTTACAACTTGAGAAATTATCAGGTGTTCCCAAGACTGCTAACTGCCACTCCTTAGCCGTTGGTAACCTTTTACCGTCCCGAGCACAAAGTTGCTCCGCCTGTGGTTTGGCTACATAAGTCCAAGGCTGCGCTTCTGGTTTGGAAACCGGTAGACAATCAGACTGATTGCTGTTTTTAGCTGTATCAAGCACACTGGTTGGATCCAAAACCTCACACCCCTCCCCTACTGACACCTCGTATTTATCGATACAAAAATTATGATCTCCGGCCTCAACCAGCACCATTTCCGGCGGACACTTACCTTCGGTGATCTTATTAGCAAAAATACCAAGAGCCGACTGCGAGCCTCTAAGGGTATCGGTGGCGTCGATCCCAAAACTGGTCAAAACCACAATACCGATGGTCACCAAAAAGAAACGTAAGCTGTTCTTTAGTTTACTCCCCATTGACTCCAGTATAACTTATCACTCATCAATGTAGATATATGAATACCTATTTAACTGTGCACATCGCACAAGTCTTAAAAGAAGAAGGTTTTATAGTTTGACTAAGTGGTTGATGCCACCTTGATACCCTGATCTTGTCTGAGTGTTCTCATTCTCACAAAATCAAGTGCGTAGTTAAGAACTATGAGCACCAAAAGAATGAATAAGATGGCACTCAACACAAAGGTAGAACGATCTACCGACACACCATCTTCTGTATTTAGATTAACAGCTATCTGCCTTTCATTAGCCTCTTCCAGCTGCCCCTCAAGCTCAGTTATTCTCGCGGTCAGTTGATTGACCTCGGTTGGAGCCACTCCGACAGTTACTCCGACTGAATTTGCCAAATATTGACCGGTATCGGTCGAAATTTGTTTGGTCACAGGAAACAATAGTCCACTATCAAACACCAACACCACCGCCAACACCACCGCAAATATCTTCAACAAACTATGATATAAGGTTTGCTCCAATCTGACCTGCTTCATTCTTATTATTATAACATTATCTTAAGAGAATATAAGAAGTAGAATGATAAGGAAAAGGGCGGTGACAGTCAACATCGATACTATGACCATGAGTAGTGGAAATTCATTGTGACGACGACTCTTTACCAAACGCCTGGTCTTTCCGGCGGACATAACGGCCATGGTTCTTCTGATATATAGTTTTACCCCTACATATATTGAGAGAAGAATAACCGCTAAAATGATAATTGCCGGAACAAGTATGTTCATTGGTAATATCCAAAATGTAACTGTACTTGAGATAGTGTTCTTCTGACCTTCACTACCGTAAGACGTACTTAAGACTGCCTCATAACGACCAAACCCAGGACTTTCGTCTTCCCATGTTATCTCAAAATCTCGATCGGTATTTGGAAACACTCCAGACAGTGATTCGTTAAAATTAAGCAAGGCCACTTGTTTACCAAACATATTATTGACCTCAAGCGGTCCGGTTGGTCGCACCAAAACATTACCTTCGTTCTCGATCCTCACCAAAAATTTGATGTTGGTTGAGCCGTACAAATATTTATCGGTAGAAAATTGTCTGATCTGCGCTGACTCAAGCGCTTCTCCCGCCACTCGTATACTTATGATATTGGCCACCTCATAACCAACAGCCGCTCCGGTCGATCTAAGCTTTGGTGGTTCAACCGACACAAACACACCCCCAAAATGACTACCGGGAGAAGCGTTTTCCGGCACCTCTAGGATAAATGACACGACTGCGGATTCGTTTACCGGTACATCCACTTCTGTAACACCGAGAGTTATCCATTCGCTAAGCTCAAAACCGGTCCGTTCAGCATTCTCTTCCGCAAAGATCGGCACACCTCCCGGCCTAACACCGGTAATGTCCTTCCTGAACAAATAATATGTCTGATCAGTAGCACTAAGATTAGAGATCTCTAGATTGAACTGTCTCGTCTCTCCGGGCCCCATTGGTTCCTCAATAACCGCCGGACTCAAACCTACTCCGGCTCCGCCTGAGGATTGGGCCAAGGCTGGAGTGGTCGTAAATATAAATGATCCTAATAATACTATTGATAAAAAAATCGCACGACAAAATGAAGTCAAAGACATATTAATATTCATATATAATGTATCCATACATGATATCACCACCGCTTTTGAAATATTCCTGATTGTTAACACATTTTATATTTTTGATAACTACATATAGGTCAAGATACCTTAACACACTCAATCTTATCCCTAATACAAAAATACTGGGTTACATACAGTAGAAGCGATAAATAAAAAAACAAAAACACTGCGTTAGCGGTGTTTTTGTTTTGTTATTATTTAGTAATAAACTCTAGAATGTTGGTGTTGCGATGTAGGTTAGTACTGCTTGATAATCATCAGCAGCTTCCTGAAGTGGAGTTACCTCAACTTGATAACCTACTTTAGCTAACCCATAGTCTTGTGTCGTTCCATCAGCTGAACCGGTATGTGAGAACACTTGACGTGGTGTTGTACTGGCCGCGACCCACAAATCCCCGCTACCTCCCGCATCAAACTCGTCCGAGTTGAGGTCTGAGTCGTCAGAAGTTAGACCCCAGTGACCCCAAGTCTCTTCGTTAAGCAAGGAATCTCCAGGCGATTGCCATGCAGTCGGAGAGTTGGTATAAGCACCGTCAATGAATCCGTCGATATCGGCACCAGTAGAAGACTGTAGGTTTCCATCTTGCTCTACAGTTACCACGAAACCGTTTCTGGCGTTAGTGGTCACCTGTAGTTGCTGAGCCAAAGTGTAGACCGTGTCTTGTGCCAGAGTTCCAAACGGAATGGCTGTAGCTGTGGTTGAGCCGGTAGTGGATGTTCCGTTAATGGCAGTTGAAGTTCCAAGACCGGAAACAACGAAATCAAAAACGGTATCAACAGTGGCAGTTACCAAAACTGTATCAACGATCGCTACTCGGGTTCGACCGGTATCAGATGACCCAGCAGTTACGACGATCTCGTATGATCCGACTGCCGGATTAGTAAGTTGTTGATCACCACCTGAAGCATTAAGTCCGATCTGGATAGTCGTAGTTCCGTTTGCCGGAATTGAACCACCGTCACCTGAACAAAATGTAATGGTCAGAGTTGTTCCTGAAAATGAAGCACCGGTTTGTTCTGATCCGGTACAGTCAGCAGCCATGGTGTAGTCTGAAGTGGTGGCTACATCGATATCTGTGTTATCGACAGAACCTACTACGAACGGACCATCTGAAAAGTCCACTGTGATCGTCTCGCCATTCGCAACTCCGGTTGGAGGAGTGAAGGTGATCGTGTGATCTGAGACTGAAGCTGGTGCTGAATCTGATAATAGATCACTAATAGTTGTTAGGTTAGCTGCTTGTGCGGCAGTGAATGATCCCATGGACCATAGTACTAAAGCACACGCAACGAGCATCGCGACTACCCGGTGCGTAAAGCCAACATGTGTTGGTATTACGAACATATATATTTTATATTTTATATTTTATTAAATAACTTTGAACCAGTTACGGTTCGGTCGGTTGAAGCTGTTCTGTGGAGAGATGCTTAAAAAATTTTTTGAAAAGCTCAGCCAATTTTTCACTCATCTACCTCAACCGTCTACCAGTATTATACTCCGAGAAAGGACTATCCGTCTTTGAACAAATGTTGATAACTAAAACACAAGAGGACACGAACTTCTAAAATGTTTGTTGAATTAAGGTTTTTTGAAGGTCATTGTAGACAATCACTTAAAAGGTCTTCATGTACAAATGTCCGAAATGACCTAACTTAAAGTTTAAGTATTGACTGTCCGTAAACCAGACCAACTTGTCGTATAAGCCGGCGACAGAGCTTTTTTGTTTGACCTCCATTTAGTATCCGTAGCAGCAGTCCGCCCAAATCGGACCAAAGATCCTCCGTGACGTTGGTTTATAGACATAATAACTTCTGATAGCACAGACCTCTCATTATCGCGGCCTATCTCCTCATCTATTAAAAACGGCACAGAAACAGCCTGCGACGATACCAGATCTGACAAAACCACCCCCGCCTTTTTGTACGGCACTCCGGTTTTAAAGGCTTTTTCAAGCAGGTTATCGGCCTCCTTTCTTAAAGCAAACAAGCTCTTAGTGGGGGTTACAAATTTAGATTCAAGACTAGCCCCTTCTAGAACAAAATCACTGTAACGATCGGGTCTGATCAATATCCTTAAGTTTTGAGCCACCAGATCCATTCTTTCAAGCTCTTTGACCACTTGATGTATATGATAAGCGATAGCATCTTTGAGTACATCAATATCAGTAACAACACCAGAAAAAGATCTGGTGCTCATTATACTTTTTTTGACATCTCTTTTATTCTCTACCGATAATACTGACCGACCCAACAATTCAAAGCGTAAACGAAGACCTTCCACTCCAAACCTTTTCTCTACCATCGAAACAGGCAACTTACACAGATCTGACACCGTGCGAACATCATGTTTGGCAAACTGTTTTGCTCTACTGGCACCCACTCCCCAGAGCTGATGAAGAGGCAGGTTGGACGACTTCTCCTGCCACTCCTCTTCCCGCCACAAAGCCACTCCACCTGTTCTTTTGGCTACTTGATTGACGTACTTTGCCCTTGTCTTAGAAGCGGCCACTCCTATCGTGATCGGCACCCCCACCTCCATTTCAACCTGTCCTTTTAATCTTTGTATCTCTGATAAGGTTATACTTTCGTCAACCAAGAAAAAGCATTCATCGATCGAATAGACTTCTATATCACCCACTTCTCGCTCCACCACCTCAAAGACACGCTTGGAGATATCACGATACAAAGCTAAGTGCGAAGAAAACGTTACTGCACCGATGTCTTTTAAAGTGTCCTTTATTTGAAAATAAGGAATTCCCATGGGAATTCCTTTGTCCTTTACCTCTTCAGATCTTGCCACCACACACCCATCATTACTCGAAAGGACCACTACCGGCACCCCTCTTAGATCAGGTCGAAACAGCCGTTCACAAGAGACAAAGAAGTTATTACAATCAAGGATCGCCACTAGTTTCATATTATTATAATTATACCGCTTTTATTAAAAAACACCTCGAAACAGAATGTTTCGAGGTGTTTTTATATTTGAAGGTTTTAATATTTTAGGTCCCAGATCTTAGGGTCCTCTTCTCCGTCGATCTTAAAGATGGCGATACCGGCAAGATCATATTTCTTGGCCAGATCCAATTTATCGTCTACCGCACCAGCTTCAGAATAAGTGGCAAACCTAACGGGAACTTCCATTCCAGTATAATTAGCAAACAAGAGAGCTCTAGCCGCATTATCGTATCCTTTTGGTGTTCCTTCAGGAACCGGCAAAGCGGTCAGTACTCGGTATGGCGAATCTTCAGGAAAGTAAGTGAACACCATTTCCCCGCCGTTGGCTCGCCCTCTTCTTATGTCATATTTCTTGGACAACTCACGCATACGTGGCACATTGAGTGTTGCTACTCTGGTGTAATCTCGATACCAATTTGGAGCCACTTGCACATCCCAAGCTCTTCCATAAGTGGCCACACCCAAATACACTTTGTCTTTGGGAAGTTCTTCCAAAGCCAACTTGATCACTTTTTCCACCCAATCCTTATCAGCAACCGGAGCATAAGGCACCCCGGCTCTTTCTTCATTCAACTTAAGATCAGCTCGCTGTTGGTCATAAGCCATGATCTCAATCCGGTCACAATAACGTCCGATGTCTTTGTAGTCGTTGGCGTACTCTAATTTATCAGGAACAGTTCGCCAACGTGACTCAGGTGGCGTACGGGCTTCTATGGCACAAGTTAACACCTTGTTCCTCAAAGCTTTATTTAATTCTTTTAGAAAAAGTGAAAAGTAGGGATTGGTTTCGGCTAATTTTTGTTCGTAATCAATATTTATACCATCATAACCCCCGGCTTTTACCAAGTCGATTATCTGATCGATATGAGCGGTTCTGTTTCCTTTATCACTTAAGGTTTGATGTATTTGATGACCATCAAACCAAGATATGGTAGGTATTACTTCCACCTCATTATCTTCTGCCAAGTCAAAAAGATCTTCCCAATCATCACTTTTTATATCGGTTTTGGCTATTATCAAACCGTTCGCATCTACCTCAAACACAAAAGGATAGATGGTGTCGAGTTTCTTTATATTTTTAGAAGCGCTTTTTATTCCAGCTTCGTCTTGCCACCACGGGATCCAGCCGGCTACTTTTAGGTCGTTTGCCGCAAACGCCTGACTTGGCAGTACCAAACCAACAGAAATTACCAAAGCTAGTAAAAAAGCGGTGATCTTTTGATTTTTTGTGTGTATTTTCATTAAAGATAATAGTTAGAATGATGAGTAATCAGTAGTATTTATGACGTATGGACCGCCACCGTCTTACACTAAAAGTCATTGAAAACTGTCTAAATTTTGTCTAGACTTAAGGCATAATAAGCCTTAAATGATAAACAACTACACAAGTTGGGAGGTGTGACAAGACTTTTAAATTGCCTCCTAGAACATCCGCACACTACCAACCACCACACCCCAAACAAAACAATCGTCATTATCAGTAATATCGATCGGGGTGTAGTTATCGTTTTCTGACACCAGACGGCAACCACAAGCGTCGATTTCCAGTCTTTTTACCACCATCTCACCATAAATGGCAGCCACTACGATCTTACCGGAAACAGGCTCAATCGAACGGTCTATTACTAAAACATCACCGGAAAAGATCTTAGCTCCTTCCATAGAGTCACCTTCCACCCTAACGAAAAAAGTAGCGGAAGGATTATCTATCAAAAGATCGTTAAGATCCAAAGACCTCTCCACCAGATCATCGCCGGGAGCCGGAAAGCCAGCCGAAGGACTGGAGGCGTAAAGTGGATACGAGTGATGAATACTTTTCTTAAAAGAAGTGATAGAAACTACTGTTGTACCGTCGGTTTTTTTCATATTTATATAGATAGCATAGCACGCTATTTGATATTAGAGCTATTTAAGGACCAGTTTTTGAGAACAAAGGGCGGAAAAAAGCAGAAGCGAAGCTTCTGCTTTTTTCCGCCCTTTGTTCTCACCCGCCTAAACCCTTTCTTCCACCAACACTTCCGAAGCAATCACCGCCCCTTCCGTCAAGGATATATGAATGTAGAAAAGTCCACTCATCAAAATAAGAAGACCAATTCCATAAACAACCTGCATGGGACGATGGTTTCTGATGCTGATAATAATAGACAATAACAATAAAGTAACCACAAACGAACCCACAAGCAAATAGACGACTTGCAACAGAGCGTTTGGCCTTACCGTCAATGATTCGATTCCGCTAACCGTTGTTCCACCGGTTGCTACCGTATCAGCGTGGTCTATGGCCATCAAACCGGAAGAAGTGGCCATATATGACGAGAAAACCTCAGATTGTTCTAATATATCCGCTTCAAGCACGCCCTCTTCAGCCTCACTTTCATTCATCAAACTTAACTCATATCCCTCCATCTGATCAGATGAATCCGATGTTTTATCGGACATAGAAGTCTCGGTCTTTGCCATCGACGAAGCTAAATCTGTATTTTCAGCCACTGGCAATATCTCTTTTTCGCCATTCTTCATTTTGGATCCCAAATCCTCTTCATTTTCCTGATATTCAACCCCTAAAATTCCGACACCAAAAGTATCTGCGACTATTCTTTCATTATTCTGACCTGACACCTCTGCCAAACTATCATCGATCGATTCGGATTCGGTCGATAAAATCTCTACCGGCGACATTGCGGGAGTGCCAAATAACTGCACCACGTACACCGTGTCGTAACCCTCGTATTTTCCTTTAGCGGTACCAACTCCGATCTCAGTAAAGTTGTCATTTACAATATTAGCCCGGTGCAAAGGCGAGTTCATCCAAGCCTTAACCACCGCTCCGGAGTCACTAAAATGAATAGCCAAATTCTCACCGGCATGGGCAAACTGATAGGACACCTCTCCAAACCAATACCAAGGTGAAGTGCCGTCAGGACTAAAGTGAGAAAAATACTGATTCTCCGCCATATGTTCGGCTTTTAGCCTAGCCGCTTCATCCAACATCGCATTACGTTTTAAATACGTCTTGCTTTCAATTCCCCGCTCTTCGTTGGTCAGATCAACGATCACTGCCGGCAAAACCGCTCCCACCAGCCAATCTGAAGCCTGCCACAAGAGTGACTGAAGATTGACCATAGCAAAAGAAAGCAAGATCAATCCGGCCATGGCCATCATGGCTACCTGTTGCAACAAATGAGGGGTGTGGTTATTTTCCGCCGTTGGTAAAAATAGTTGCTTTAATTTCACCTGCTTATTATAACAAAAGCATCATTCAATGAAGAGTAAACTTACTCCACCAACTTTGCGTACACCACCAGATTGTGGCTGTAGCGTTGGTTACCGCGATTGAAGATGCCGGAGCAAGTGATCAGCCGTAGGCCGGCGTGATCGATATCGCCATAGACCTTGGCTGCCGGAAATTCGACCTGCTCATAGCGCTCCAGTTTCGTGACCTTAAAATGTGCAGTTTCTCCATCGCTTCTTTCAATATAAATATCGTCACCTTCGGCCAATTGCCCCAAATAAAAGAATACGGCCGGACCTTGGTAGGAATCCACATGTCCCAAGATCACTGCCGGACCAAGTTCGCCGGGGGTCGGACCGTATTTGTACCAACCAACCTTAGTGTAGGTATCGGGTACCTCAACCTCACCACTTGGAAATAGCCCCAAGGGAGCTTCAAAAGTTGTATCAATATCGATCTTAGGTATCAAGAGACGAACCGGATCTGATCCTGACATGGCCTTGTTCTGAACAAGTGACTCATCGTTGGTTTTTTCAGGGTTACTGATCTCAGCTTGGACAGAACTTACTCGATCGGAAAGGTTTTGAGGGTCTTTTTCGACTTGAGAAAAGAACAGAACCAAAGAAAATAAAAAGATCACCACTAAAACTACCAAGCCTTGGTTGGAGTAAATTCGGGTTATCAGTTCCTTAAATCTAGGCAGTGACATACTTGTATTGTAAAATATGGTATATTATCAGTTTGGCATTTGATATTTGTTTATATAAAAACATGTTTTTCAGCTTGTGTCAATGATATAAATATGAAAAACTCATTTTTATCAACCAGCAGCAAAGTATTGTTGACCCTGATGTTCGCTCTGGGTATTTTTGCTACAATTTATATTCTCACATCAACTCCGCCAACCAACCAAACGACCCACACCACCTCCATCAACACCTCCCCCAAAAAACCAAACGCTACCCGAGAACCATCACCTTCTCCGAGTAAGAATCATTCCTTAGCTACCGCCACCACCACTGAGGAAGGTCAAGTAGTACTGATAGAGGTGGTTAATTCTAATTTTCCAAATAGATCTTCCGAACAAGACCAAAACACCGCCACTCAGACCAAAAAGATCGCACCAGTCGAAAAAAGTGCACCTGAGCCATCCAAACCAAAAACCAAAGAACCAGAACCTATGTCCAAACCTAAACCAAGATCAGTGACAGCCAGTGCCATCAATACGACCACCCCACCAAAACCTACCCCTGTCTCAAAACAGCCGTTTTCCCCGCTGTCTTGGGGTGTCTATGCCGGTGCCACTCCTTCCGCGATCGAGGATTTTGAGAGTAGGATTTCTACCAGTCCAGATTATTTAGCTTATTTTGTGCACTGGGCCAACAACGAAGGTGCGTTGCCTACTTGGCTAAGCCAGTACGCTTACCAAAAAGACCGTACTTTGGTGCTTTTCTGGGAAGCCAGCGACTACCTGATCGGTGGTACTGATCAACCTGAGTATTCTTACCGTGCTATTTTGCGTGGTGACTTTGATGATTATATTGAAGATTTTTCAGGACAGCTCAAGGCTTATAAAGGACCGGTCATTTTGATCCCCTTCTCTGAACTTAACGGCAACTGGACTCCTTGGTCGGGAACAATGAACGGTAACACTCCAGAGCAAGCGGTGGCGGCCTTCCAATATGTATCAAGCTATTTTGACGACGTTCCTAATGTAAAGATCGGCTGGGCAGTCAACTCTCATTCTGTTCCTGATATACCGGAAAACAGTATCGAAAGCTATTATCCGGGTGACGCTTATGTCGATATCGTGGGAGTTGACGGATTTAACATGAATTGGCCATGGATGAGCTTTACTGAATTGTTTGACAGACCTCTTAAAACCATCTCCCAATACGGTAAACCGGTCTTTATCTTTTCTTTCGGCTCAGCTGAAGGACCACAAAAAGCCGAGTGGTTGCGAGACGCTCTCTATACCCAACTGCCTCGTTATCCATTGGTTGAGGGCTGGGTCTATTTCAACCAGAACAAGGAGCGTAACTGGCTACTTTGGTCTGACGAAGATACATTTGAGGTGTTTACTGATTACATTGGTGGGTAGGGGTTAGAAAAAAATAAGTGACAAAGCCCCGCAGCGAAGCTGCGGGGCTTTGTCACTTATTTTTAAACACTCCTTTTACTCACCCATCAACACTCCTTCCGCCACCGTCACAATATCAACATCAGCCTCCTTTGAGTGTTCTATCAAAGCTATAAAATCCTCTTCAGTTACACCTAAGCCATCTGAGGTATCGTCACTGATCTGGTGGAACATTAGAATAAGCCAAAGATTGTCCTTTTCGGCTTGGTCGATCCATTCCATCATGTCTTCAACTGGAGTTTCGCGGTCAACTTGTTGAATTCTTAACGCATAACGGTCAGTGGCTCGGTCATTGAAACCACGAAGCACACTGCGTCCGACAGTATAACCAGCTTTGGCGGTTATTTCCTTTACATCATCGTCAAAATCACCGTAAGGATAAGCAATAGTAGATACATCAGTAAAACCAGCTTCCACTAATTCCCTAAGAGACCCTCTAAGTTCAGTATTCTTCTCCTTTGGACTAAGTTGAGTCAAGTATAGATGAGTACGAGTATGTGAACCAATTTCGTGACCACTATCCGCCAGAGCTTTTATTTGTTCCAAATTAGCGTAAGGTCCAGCGTTATCACCATAACCACCTCGTTTAAAGAAGCCTTTTTTAAGTCCAGAAGAATCCATTTCTTTACTCATCACATAGAAAGTTCCATCAATGTCATAGCTATCAAGGACTGGTCCGGCAATAAGCGCGTGCTCCAACCAACCATCGTCAAATGAAAACGTAACCTTCCCCCGCGCGTAAGCAAAAGCGTTACCTCGATGAAGTTTATAGTCATCCACTACCAACTCACCCACTTCTTGCAATACGTGGAAAATAGTCACAGATTGCACCTCTTCCGGTACCACAAAAGTAACGACGTTTTCTTTCCAGTCCAATGAAGCTCCAGATCTAAGCAAGCTAGCGTATTCGTACGAACCGTCAGTCATAGTATAACGAGCAGTCAAATCAATTGGGGCACTTGAACGATATGAACCAATAAATGTATAAGATTCACCACCAATGACTTTTACATCATCAAAGTACCATTTTGCGTCGCCGTCAGTGTAATCAGTCATTTCCACTTTTGCGGCACTCCCGGTAATTCCTTCCACCGGATAAGTAAATACCGCTTTATTTTCTCCCCAGTGATTCTGGTTCCAATTAGTCGGACTATTACCACCATTTTCAAAACTGGCGTTCAATATAAGGTTGCTACCAGAAAGTTTTGGTACTGGAAGGGGAACACCACCTACTGATTTTGGTTCCGGTAATGTCACCGAAGAATCATCAGATTCTCCCATGGCAATAATGGCAGCTAAGACCAGCAAGACTGCTCCAAATATTACCGCCCATTTTATATTGTTATTTGTAACCATACTTTTAATTATTTAAGCTTTAGCTTAGCAAGATTAAGATGAGATAACGCTGGCGTTATCCACTGTCAGTTCTCCCACTCCCGCAATTACGTGAAATAGAGTTAAGCTAACAGCATTGCTTGGAGTCGTAATCTGACTACTAAAGCTGTCCCAAGATCCACCAGTAGATGGCAAACTTTCAAATAGAGCGTAAGCTACCGAATCATCATCTAGCGTATAGCGTACTACTGCCATAGTTTCAACATTACTATTATATGAATCACCAACAGTGTAAATAGTATCTCCGTCAACTGACACATCATCAAAGTACCATTTTGCGTCGCCGTCAGTGAAGTCGGTCATTTCAACCTTAGCTCCATTACCAGTTTCTCCGGCCACCGGATAAGTAAAGACTGGTGTATTGGTCCCCCAACTGTTTTGGTTCCAATTATCGGGAGTATCACTACCAGCCTCAAGATCGGCGTTTTCTACTAAGTTGTCTCCAGTTGGAGGTGTTACCTCGTTATCAACTGTTACGGTAATTTCATCAGCTATTGCTGTATTACCAGCCGCGTCGCGAGCTTCGGCAGTGATAGTATGCTCACCATTAGCTACAGTAGTTGAGTCCCATGAGAAGGTATACGGTGCGTTAGTATCTTCGCTACCTATTTGAACACCGTCAACAAACAATCTCACTCCTTCTACGCCCACGTTATCGTTAGCAATAATGATTGTATTCACGTTACCAGACACGGTCGCTCCATCATTTGGAGTATCAACACTAACAGTTGGGTCTTCAGTATCAGCCGGTGGCGGAGTACCAGAATTATCAATTGTTACGGTAATTTCTGCCTTATCGTTGTTGCCGTACGGGTCACGAGTAGTAGCTTTTAGTACGTGTTCACCATCAGAGTACAAAGTTGTATCAAGCACGAACTGATATGGCGAAGTAGTATCCTCGTCATCAAGTGGTGTACCATCAAGAGCGAAGAACACTCCTACTACTCCAGTATCATCACTACTTGAAGCGGTTAAAGTAACAGTTCCGGAAATTGTGTCGCCCTCAAGCGGGTCAACGAATTCCACTACCGGAATATTGGTTTCCGCCGGAGTTCCGGTACCGGTCACAAATAGTCCTACTTCATCGATCGTCAGTGTAGTTTCCGCACTGATCAGGTGATGCAAGGTCACTTCCACGGTATTTTCAGGTGGCACAAATGAACCTGAGATCTCAGCCCAGTCAGCTGATGGTGGAATTTCCTTAACTACTCCAAAGTAGTGTTCAGAACCATCGGCAAACTCATAGCGTCCAATTACGTCTGAAATAGTTCCGGCCTTGTATTTGGTAGTGTAGGTGTATTCGATTCCCGGAGAAACCGCGATCGGAGTATGTGTCCATCTTGAATCACCGGTACCATCAGCCGGGTAGTCGGTAATAACCACCTCAACCGCAGAGCCACCATCTGAACCAGCTACCGGATAGTTGAATTCAGTAGTATGGTCACCCCAACTAGATGGTGCCCAACCTTCCGGATTATCACCATCAACGATCTCAAAGTTACCGTTATGGATCAGGTTGTCGCCACTTGGTGGAGGCGTTACTTCGTTATCAACCGTCATGGTGATCTCGGTGGCCACGGCAGTGTTACCAGCGGCGTCACGTGCTTCCGCAGTGATGGTATGGTCACCATTAGCCACGGTAGTTGAATCCCATGAGAAGGTGTACGGTGCGTTGGTGTCTTCACTTCCTACTTGAGCACCGTCAACCAGTAGTTTTACTCCTGCTACTCCCACGTTATCATTAGCAGTTACAGTAACATTCACATTATCTGACACGGTCGCTCCGTTACTTGGAGTATCAACGCTAACTGTTGGATTTTCAGTATCATCTTCTCCACCAGTTCCGTTAGGGTCAGTTATCTGAATATCATCAATCGTCAACTCACCTACCGCTGAAATAATGTGGAATAGAGTCATAGAGACAGCGTCAGCTGGTGTGGTGATGGTTTGTTCAAAGGTCTGCCAAGCACCGTTGGTGTTTGGTAGAGTCTGTACAAATACGTATTGTACTGAGCTATCATCTTTGGTGTAGCGGATGATCATTTCGGTATCAACAGTACTGTTGTAGGTGTCACCGATAGTGTATTCAGTGTTTCCGGTTATAGCTACATCGTCGGCGTACCACTTAGCGTCACCGTCGGTGTGACTGGTAAGTTCTACTTTAGCGCCGTTACCATTTACACCGGTTGTTGGGTAAGTAAAGATCGGACTATTGGTTCCCCAGCTGTTTTGGTTCCAGTTGGCAGGGTTGCCTCCGGTGCCGTTGGTTTCAAGGTCGCCGTTTAGGATCAGGTTGTTGCCGGTTGGTGGGGTGGTGGTGCTACCGCTGTTATCAACTGTTACATTCACCACTGCACTGGTAGTCTCATTGTTTGAAGTATCACGAGCCACTGCCTTAATAGTATGAGCACCATCGGCTACTGTACTTGAATCCCAAGTAAAGCTGTAAGGTGAAGTAATATCTTCAGTCCCCACTACCACATCATCAACAAGCAAGGTCACTCCGGCCACCGCCACATTATCGTTGGCGGTCACAGTAACATTTACGTTCCCATTTACTGTAGCACCCTCATTTGGAGTATCTACACTAACAGTCGGAGCTGTCGTATCCGGTGTAGAAGTCGCACTTGGGTCAACTACTTTCACCTCATCAATCGTCAACTCACCCACTGCTGAAATAATGTGGAATAGAGTCATAGAGACAGCGTCAGCTGGTGTGGTGATGGTTTGTTCAAAGGTCTGCCAAGCACCGTTGGTGTTTGGTAGAGTCTGTACAAATACGTATTGTACTGAGCTATCATCTTTGGTGTAGCGGATGATCATTTCGGTATCAACAGTACTGTTGTAGGTGTCACCGATAGTGTATTCAGTGTTTCCGGTTATAGCTACATCGTCGGCGTACCACTTAGCGTCACCGTCGGTGTGACTGGTAAGTTCTACTTTAGCGCCGTTACCATTTACACCGGTTGTTGGGTAAGTAAATATTGGCGTATTAGTTCCCCAACTGTTTTGGTTCCAGTTGGCAGGATTGCCGTTGCCACCGTTGATTTCAAGATTTCCATTTAGGATCAGGTTGTTGCCGGTTGGTGGAGTGGTGGTGCTACCGCTATTGTTTACAGTTACGGTTACATCAGGAGCAGTTCCCTGATTACCGGAAGTATCACTAATAAGGGCAGATAAAGTGTGTGACCCGTCAGCTACGGCAGTAGTATCGAAAGTCACAGCAAACGGTGGTTCAGAATCGCCTACACCCGTAACCGCTCCGTCCACCATCAGACTAACTGAAGTTACTCCTTCATTGTCAGCGGTATCAACCTCCACACTCACTACACCGGAAAGCACGTCACCATTATTGATATTGGTAATGTTGCCAGTCGGCGCTTCAGTATCGCCTTCGTTGGCCAGAGTTAGTGAGAAATCATCCACTACCAATTCTCCAATAGTATAGATCTCATGGAAAATGGTCGCGGTTTCAATACCTTCAGGAATGGTGAAAGTGTATGAATTTTCGGTTGGAGTATCGGTCGCCGGAACAGTAGCGATGTACACATATTCCAAAGTTCCGTCAGGACGCTTATATTGCGCGATCAAATCAGTCGGCACGGTAGCAGTGTATTGATTTTTAAATATATATTCTTCTCCAGCTGATACAAACACCGGTGAAAATGACCACATCGCTCCCCCAGCAGTGTAGCTATCAACCACAATCTTACCCCCACGCTCGCCATCAAAACCAGCGACCGGATAAGTAAAGATCGGGTTCATGGTTCCCCACCAAGTTGGGTTAAACCCAAGAGGTGAACTAGGAATTGCTCCTTCCAGCTCCATTGACGGGTTTTGGATCAAGTTACCTGAACCAATACCGTTATCCAAGTACATATTTATACTTTTACTGGAAGTTAGACCAACACTGTCGGTAACAGTTAGAATAATTTCCATATACACATCCGGATCATTATGGTCGTCCGCGATAAAAGTAATGTCCTTGACTCCGCTAAATTGCTGCACGGTATGCACATGAGTATTGTGATGTAATAATACAGTCCATTCAAAAGCTGAAGCAGGCAAAGTACCGTCCTCAGGATCATTTCCTTCACCGGAGACAGACACACTTTCTAGCTCTTTATACAAAGAACCGGAAGCCGGACTGGTAATACTGGCTTGTGGAGCTTGGTTACCCACAGTAATACTAATATTTTTAGCTTTAGAAGCACCGTGACTATCAGTCACCTCCAAACTAGCTAAGTAAGTACCATCAGTGGTGTAGGTATGAGTTGGGTTAGCTTCGGTTGAAGTATTACCGTCAGCGAAATCCCAAGCATACGTTATAGCATCATCATCAGGATCAACTGTTCCAGCTGAAGAAAAATCAACAG
Source organism: uncultured Candidatus Saccharibacteria bacterium (assembly GCA_964350745.1). Taxonomy (GTDB): domain Bacteria; phylum Patescibacteriota; class Minisyncoccia; order Phycocordibacterales; family UBA918; genus OLB19. The sequence continues at coordinate 20,403 of CAYGKU010000003.1, forward strand.
TCAATGGACTTAGACCGGAAGTCGGACCGGCAGAAATGTTCACTACCGGACTACGGTTACCGTCAGTATGAGTGATACGCACCAAACTACCAAATACAATATCAAGATAGTACACGTTTCCGTCAGGACCATTAATGATCTCAACCGGCCAGATATTGCCATTAACGAAGTCTTCCACTGAAACAAAGTCACCGTTACTATCAAGTACCACTCGCTTCATCCACATTTGAGCGTAATCAGCTATCAAGAAACTAGTTCCATAACTCTCAGGATAAGCCGAACCAAACAAGAAGGCGCCACCGGTAATAGATCCGGCTCCAGATGAGTTGTGCGGGTAAGTGTACAAAGGATCAGTTGCCGGTGAAGACGGTGTACAGTTATATTCAGGCTGAGCACCATTTCCTTCACGACATGGCCAACCGTAGTTAGCTCCCGGAACGATCTCATTCACTTCTTCCCAACTACTCCAACCGACATCACCTCCATAGAGCTTACCGGTAGACGGATCAAAGTTGATACGGAACATATTTCGCACACCAAGAGCGTAGACCTTGGAACGGTTTGAATTTGGATCACCATCATAGAATGGGTTATCGCTCGGCGCGGTACCATCAGTATTGATACGCAAGACCTTACCGGCTAGAGAGTCGATATTTTGCGCTCGCAAGGCTCTTGGGTCAACGTCAGCAAAGTCAGCTCCGTCACCCAAAGTGGCGTAAAGCTTACCATCAGGACCAAATCTCAGACCACCCACACTGTGACTACTGGAATCAGAAGCAATACAGTCGGCAGTTACATCAAAATCTTCACAAGACGGTTGAGCAGCAGAACCGTCAACAGTCCCCACTAAGACCACCTTACTAGACTCATCGGCGGTGTCACCGACCACGGTCACTCTCACGATCTTACCGGTCTTTGGACCGGCTACGTTTGAACCTGGAGTATTTTCATAAGTGTATGAAAGATAAAGGTAGCCATTGTTAGCAAAGTCAGGGTCAACCGCAATACCCAAAAGACCCCGATCGCCAAAGGTATTGACGTCAGTCAGGGTAATAAGCGGTTCGGAAAGTAACACGTCATTCTTAATAACTTTCACAGTTCCCCCCTTTTCCGCCACGAAAATACGTCCATCAGGCGCAAAAGCTGCCGAAACCCCAAGAGAAAAACCATCAACTACGGTTTCAGACTCAAATCCAGGCTCCACTATCTGTGCACTGGCCCACAGCGGAGACAAGAAGACAGCAAACCCAACAATGGTTCCAAAGATAAATGTACTCAATCTCGACATATATGTTTTTGTTTTTGTCATAACTCCTTCATTATTAACAGTTACTTTACTTGCTAATTTTGACATACCCATTTTTTTAAATATTGATAATCTATTAATGTATAAAAACCCAAGAACAAAGACCATAAAGGCTGATAAGGTTAACATTTGAAAAGTAGGATCGAGTGCAATCACTATCAAATTCCCCATCAAAACCACCAACAGGCTTTTAATAAAAATAATCTGAGGCTCATCCGCTCCCGTTTCCACCACCAACATCAGAACGCTAAAGAACATTATCAGTACATAAACCACCACTGATGTCATAATTACATATGATACAGTCTTATTGACAGTTTTGTTACGAACTATTCCACCCTCCTTATCGTAAGTCTGAAAAGCTGAAGCCAATTTCTCTCCTCGAAAATAATTGACTAATTTTGCCACTCCTATCACCAGAAGATGCAACAACAGCAATAAACCGGAAAAATTGAAAAACATACGAAATATATTACTTAGCGACCTGATTACTGATAAATCTTTGCGGCTTGAACCAATTCATATTCTTGCGACGCAAGATAACTTCTTTTACCATCTGCTCCAAGAAAACATAAGAATTAATGACCACTACTATAAAGTACGGAAACGGTATCAACAATAGCCACGGTCTTTTTTCCTTGTAGGAGGCAAAAACAGCAAATATCATTGCCAATATCAGATATATAATCAAGAAATAACCAAAATACTTAAGACTAAGCAACGGCAACAAGAATAAGAAAATAGCAAAAATTGTGCCTTCAAGATACATTACCGTAAGTTCAAGAGCGACTTTTGGTTGTCTGGTGGCTAAACGACTGTGTTTTAATATACACTGCCATCCACCCCCAAACCAACGCCTCACTTGATTTACATAAGAATGAATAGTAGCCGGATCTTGAGTATAAACAATCATTCTTCGATCATAAAGGATCTTCAGATCGTATTCATGGAGACGATAAGTAAAATCCAAATCCTCGGTTAAAGTATCATGCTCAAAGCTCAAATACTTTTTAAAATGCTCGGTCTTAAACGCTCCGGCCGCTCCCGGGATCACAAACAAGAACCCTAAATGATGTTGCGCTAATTTATGAATATTTTGCCCAATAGAATATTCAAAAGCTCGACAAGCAGTGAGCCAGTTGTACTCCAAACTGCGAATATATCCACTCATGGCAGATAATTCAGGATTATTGGTGAAGCCTTCTTCTACGTATTCAACAAAATGTTTATCAAGTATAGTGTCACCATCAGTCACCACAAACACTTCACCGGTCAAAAATTTAAGTCCCATTTCTTGAGCGTAACTTTTGTTACCTGTAGCTTTAGGTAAAGTGATTACCCTGATTTTGTCACCGAACTTTTTTAGGATTTCACCACTTCTGTCGGTACTACCATCATTAACAACCAGCACTTGATCAGCTGGTCTGGTTTGGTCTAGGCATGACTGTACGCATGCTTCAATTGATTCTTCCTCGTTGTGGCAAGGAATTAGAATTGAAATTTTCATAATATTCTAAATGTATACAAACTTAAATTTTCGGACCCAAAAAATCAACAAACAAAAAATGTTTGCCAAATAACAAAATATATTTTGCTGGAGAACCAAAACTTAACTAGTAGTCTATCTTAAAAAGAGTGTTTTGTCAAGTATATTTTAGCCTTATTTAGAGCTTTAGTTTGTTTAAACAAACCGGGTTCGACCTTCGTAATAATAAAAGCCCCGCCCTTTTTAAGGGCGGGGCTTTTGCTATCTTAACCGATCAACATCTCCTTATTTAATCAATTGTAGTCTTTCTGAAGTGAACAACACTTGCTCGATAGCAAGAGCGCTTCCCGCTCCGACTCCGGCTCCGGGGGCACCAGTTGGTATTACTGACACTTGCTCTCCGGCCACAGTTGGAGTTGGTTCTGGAGTTGGCAGAGTTTCCTCTGACTTGTTACGGTCAGTTCTGGTACTTGATGTGCGGTTTCTATCCCCTACTCTGGTACCGCTAGATCTGCCGTCACGATCATTCTCAACCACCTCTTCTTCGTCATCATTGTTATCTTCATTTCCATCTCCGCCTTCATTATCATTACCATCTTCTTCGATCAATTCGTTGTAAAAATCAACGTGGTAAGCGGCATTTGAGTAAATATAACCATTTTCTTCACCGATTTGAGTACTTACAAAACCGTCACCATAATAGACATCTGATTCCGACACCACTTCTAAAGTGTGATGATCAGGACCCTTTTCGATGGAAAGGTATTTCCAACCTTCAACTATTCTTTCATAAACACTGTAAATGAATGAGAATTCACCATCAGTAATAGTCGGCTCACCTTCTCCGCGATATTCACGAGTCTCACCGTCCCAATTTAGACAGTAGTAACCGTCAGCATCGGTAGTGTCCTCATCGAGATCAAAAACGTCTTGCTTATCACCTTGGGTTACGGTCTTCATTAGACCAATCACCCAGTTTGCCAACGGATTTCCGTTTTGGTCATACTTGTGACCTTCGATTTCACATTCTCCTGTACTTGGTACTACTTGGATCTGTTCAACAACCTCAGATTCTTCAGACTCTTCTTCATTTTCATTGTTATCCTCCACCACCTCTATTTCTTCAAGATCTACTTCGTCAGTAGCAGGTGTCTCAACGTCAACAACTGGTACTTCAATGTCACCTGAACTGTCGTCAGCATCAAGTTCAAAGTTAATTACATCAATTCCGTCCTCTACCACCTCAAAAGTATTGGTAATAGTACAGGTCTCTCCTGCTACGATACCAGCACAGTTATCATAAGTAGTAGTGTAACCCTCACCATCAGCCTCAACTTCCACAACAGTGAAAGGTGCCTCAGCTATTGTTACTCCCACGGTCTTAGAACTTTCGTTGGTAACTGATGGATTGAAACTAATAGCCGGTCCATCATTAACTGAAAAACTGAAGTTGCCTACCACTTGATCGGTCTCACCTTCAATTATCTTATTTACAGTAATAGTTCCGATAGTAGCTTCATGATCAT
>CAYGKU010000003.1:24730-29396 GCA_964350745.1 uncultured Candidatus Saccharibacteria bacterium
GGCAACATTTGCCAGACCGGAACCGATCACCATGCCAAAAAGCGAGATGACGGCGACCGCTTTGAACACAAAATTTGTGTTTGATACTTTATAATTCATACAATTTATAACTTTAATTCTTTAATAATCACTTATATAACTCAAAAACATAGAGCCATTTCACCCAAAATCTCTATATAGTGCGAGAACATACCATATTTTTCCACAAATTGCAACCCCTTGACGGTGATTTTAAGTAAAGGTGAACATTGAATAACAAGTTAAAAAGTGACAAAAAAAAACGAGCAAACCCTTCGGGTTTGCTCGTTTTTCCGTCTTTCTAAAGACAATATTTACTAGCCTCTCACCTTGCACATATGGGCAATCCGATCAAGATTGCGGTAATCACTGACATCAACCGGCCTCATACTTCCCGCTCGACGCTTTGATCTGGTACCTAAATCGTATCTACCATTATCTGATCTGACCAAGTCAACCCACTCGGAAGCTCCTCGACGAACGACTTTGTTGTACCAATCAGCATATCCAGCCGGACAATCCAAAGAAGTGTCAATTTCTACACAGTCCCCACTTTCATCGAGTTCATAACCCTCAGGGACGGTTTCTTGGTCACCTTCGATATTTGGGCACATATCGATAATAATCTCGACGCAGTCTCCACTCTCATCGATCTCATAACCTTCAGGAACTTCCTCTTGATCGCCTTCAAGATTAGGACAGACGTCCACTACTATTTCCACACAATCTCCACTTTCGTCCAATTCATAACCTTCCGGTACAGTTTCTTGGTCGCCTTCGATATTTGGACAGACATCAACTGGATCGACAATTTCGACACAATCACCACCCTCATCGATCTCGTAACCTTCAGGAACCTCAGCTTGATCGCCCTCTATGTTTGGACACATATCGACTGGCTCAACTATCTCGACACAGTCGCCACTCTCGTCTAGCTCGTAACCATCTGGTATTTCAGTCTGATCGCCTTCAATATTTGGACAAACGTCGATCACCATTTCCACACAATCACCACTTTCATCGAGTTCATAACCTTCCGGCACAGTCTCTTGATCTCCTTCTATATTCGGACACATGTCGACCACTTCGATCTCTACACAGTCACCAGATTCATCTATTTCATAACCTTCCGGTACTTCAACTTGGTCGCCTTCGATATTAGGGCACATATCCACCACTTCGCCGGTAGTGGTTCCGGTCAAGCTAATATTGGTCAACATCACTTCATCGCTATCTGTATTGGCGTCCACACTCACAAACAAGACCAGATTATCCACCTCAGCTGCCATCGGCAAACTTTCTTCTATGTTGCCGGTCTCAAGGGTAGTACTGGCTCCAACCTCTCCTTCAATGGTCCCAAGTACCGTCTCGTCAGACCCAACCTTAAAACCATAACTAAAGGTATCCGGTCCGGTGGCATCTAACGCGGTAGAATCATAGTCAAATGAGAACACCAGGCCGGTATGTCCCGAAGCGTCTATTACACTGGATTCAAAGGTGCTTGAGGCAGTCGCACTGGATGTAGCGTTGGAATAAAGCACATCTTCAGCCGCTTCTGCCCACAAAAACGGCATAAGTAACAATATCGCCCCCACCACCACGGCAGACAATGCTCCCCCAAACATTTTCAGCACTTTCATCGCAAAATTTTTTATCATAAAAAATATTTTTAGAATATTAACGAACCCATCATCATAACTTAAATTATAAAACTAAAATCCCCATAATAAATTATTTTTATGGGGATAGTTCTTTGTTTCTGTTGCTTGATCAAATTTATCAGTGAGAAGTCATGCGTATTCGATCAACCGCCTTTAATTCAGCACAATAATCACGTACGACCTCTTGATCATTTAACACACCCTGAATAGAATCACGTTCCTTTAGCCTATCCTTGTGCTGATAGATCCGATCGATAATAGCCACTCGTTCTCGACTTAATTCTTTCACACTCATGCTCTTTTCAAACATCCACGGCAAAATACCACAAGCGTGAAAATGCGAAGGAGACATCGACAACATTTGACCAAGAACCTTCATCTTTTTTCCGGAATTCATAATGATAAGATCATCTTCATACAGATCTTTGATATTAACCACCCACAGTTGCTCCCTGGCGTCTCTGATCAATACATGGCCAGCCGGCAGACTGTCATCTTCTTTGATCACCAAAACACCCACCAGTCGCCCTTCTTTAGGATTTTGCCACATTTTCTCTTCCATTTTTTCCTGAGACTGGTATGCAGAGAGATACTGACCAAGCTTTTTGTCCATCATATAACCCATATCAGCATAATAAATAGTGGTACCGCCGGCCACACTCAGAGTCAAACTACTAAGTATCACCAGCCACAAAGGATATCGATAGCCTCTTTTGGTGTGGCGAAGGTTGAAAATAGCAAACAATATCATAAAAGCCAGCACCAAAAACCACAGATACGGCAACGTTTCCACGATAAAAGCAACAAAATCCTCATGCGTAGCCTCAAAGAAAGCGTATTTTTGGTAAGAAACGGCAAACACCGAGACCGCGATAGCCAAAGCGCCGATCAACACACTTAAGAGCCATGAGCTCCACAGCAAAATTTCGTAACAACTAAAAACAATCTTGGAACGAGGTACGATCTTTTCTTGCTCGATCCGCTCCAGCACATTGTTCTTTAATTCGGTTTTAGTAGTGTTGGTTTCCATAAAATTTATATACGCACCGCTTCGTGATTTAATACATTGTAAAGTTGTTTTTTTCCTCGATGAAGCAAAGTTCCCACCGAGCCGATGGGTATCTTCAAAATATCTGATATCTCTTCGTACTCTTTGTGTTCAAAATAACGCAAGATCAAGACCTCGCAGTATTTGTCATCGATCTTGTTCAAGGCCTGGTTTAGGGTTTCCGCGTTGATATTCCTATCAAAGGTAATATCGGGAGTATCATCCACGTTTGCCAGAAAGCTCAATAACTCATCACCGTTAACCACCAAGTGACCCTCCGGACGCACGTTATTCTTCCTATACCAACTGATCGCTTCGTTATGAGCGATCCGATAGATCCAAGAAGAGAAAGACAATGAGGTGTCAAAACTGTTTAAATTTTTAAAAGTTTTGATAAAAATATCCTGAAGCACATCAAGCTGATCTTCAGGATTTCTTACCCCCAGACGATTTATATAACGTTTCAATTTCGATTCATAACGCTCGACAATAAAACCAAAATAACTATGCTCACCAAGGGTCATAGTTACTATCTTTTCATCAGTTGGATTGTCGGTGTTTTTACCCATAAATTGAGACCGTCTCCATTCTACCACTTTTTTGTCATTCTCTGACTCGATCCAAAGCCCCTGTATGGTGGAACTCGGTACGGACCCTGTGCCCTGTCCCGAGCTCCACCCTAGAGACCTCTTTTTCGCACTGAACAAAAATGAAAGCCTGTAGTATAATGTTACGCATGAATAAAACATTTTCTTTCAGCATCTTTGCCCTGTTGGCAGTTTTAGTATTAAGTCCCTTTACCAGCCACGCTTATGGCACTAGCGAACAAACTGCCGTTCGCCTAAGCGACACCCACGTCCTTTTTACCATCACCTACAAACTGGGCTTTCTTAACCGCGACTCTTCTCTGCCGACCCTAGCCAACACTGGTCTCGACAGAGATATTTCTTTTGTCATAACCAATCAAGACAACAATCAAATAGCAACGAATGTTGGTTCAATTGTCCTGGCCGATAGTGCCAAACTGCAAAACAAACGTTATTTCTTACCGGAAGGTAAAAACTCTGATTTTACTTTAGTGGCAGTAGCTGAAATTCCCGCAAACGATACTGATACCACCCACCAACTAAAGATCACCAACCTACCCTTCATCACCATTGACGATGCCAATGTAGCCAAACTCGGCCAAGTGGACGACAATACTCTAACTGAGTTCCAGACCCCGTTTGTACAGTAGCAGAGGAAACCCAACACAGGGCCACCCTCGGCAAGTCTGCCGAGGGTGGCCCTGTGTTGGGTTTCAACATTGCAAAAAAATGCTTTTTATTGCATAGTGTACAGAATGACCTACCCCATGCGGATAAACAAATACCTAGCCGAACAAAAGATCGCCTCCAGACGTGAAGCGGACGCTTTGATCGAAGCCGGAAAAGTGCTGGTCAACGGCCAAAAGGCTAAATTAGGGCAACAAGTGAACGAGGGAGACGAGGTTGAGATAATAGGAAAACCCAAAAGATACAAATATCTCGCCTACTATAAAGGTCGTGGCATTATCACCCATTCTCCCGCCGAAGGTGAAACTGACATCGCGACCAGACTAAAAAAAGATTACAGCATAACCGACGTCAACCCGATCGGCCGACTGGATAAAGACTCCGAGGGTCTGATGATACTCAGCAATGACGGCCGCCTGACCGGCCCCCTCCTTGATCCGGAAGCCAACCACGAAAAGGAATACGACGTAATGGTAGACAAGCCCATCCCCGGCAGCTTTGCCAAGATCATGAGCTTGGGGGTGGATATTGAAGGCTACAAGACCAAGCCTGCCAAAGTAGTACTAAGTCCGAAGAACAACAAACGCTTTCGCCTCACTATCACCGAAGGTAAAAAACACCAGATCAGACGCATGTGCGCCGCCCTCGGCTTTCAAGTCCAGTCA
>CAYGKU010000003.1:29406-33169 GCA_964350745.1 uncultured Candidatus Saccharibacteria bacterium
ACGAGTACGGATTATGAATATCGAGCTCGGCAATCTAAAACCAAACCAATATCGGAAGATCAGTGGTGAGGAATTGCAGGTGTTTTTAAGAAGTCTTGGAATAAAATAAAGCCGTCTTGCAAGTAAGCAACACGGCTTTGTTTAAGTACTATCATTTCATTTACAGTAATTCATCCTTTTCCTTTGAAATTTTCTGTGAAGTTGATTCTCAGAGAACTATCTTTGAACTTGACAGTTATCCAGCCGGAAACCAATCTTTCTTCCTGAGCTAAAAAAGTAAAATCAGTCTCACACTGTTTATTTTGACCTTCTTTTATAAATTTCATGATTTGGCTGAAAAAGTAAAAAGGTTTAACTTCTGCAAAACCCTCTTTACTTCTGCTTCCAAAGTTAAAAGTGTGTACTTTCCCTTTATTCGACTGATTGTAGTCAACAATAACATCCTGTTTTCCTAAACTATCGCAAACAAAAGAAATTAAGTTGCCCAGATTATCAAACATGATCATGACCTCCCACATAGAACTATATATATTTGTACCGGCGCAATTTATAGCATTAAATTTTAATTTAGTCAAAATTTTAAAGAACGGGAGGGACCAAAGGTCCCTCCCGTTCTTCATTCTCCTCTCCAGCAAGCCCTACTTCACCTTCTTCCTCTCACTTTCCTTAAGTAAAGATTTACGCAAGCGTGTGCTTTCCGGAGTAATTTCCAAATACTCATCATCAGCCATGATCTCAAGTCCGAGCTCGATCGAAATAGTCTTTGGAGTCACCAGGTTGATAGCATCATCCGCTCCGGAAGAACGCATGTTGGTAAGTTGCTTGCCTTTGGTTGGATTTACCGCCATCTCTTCACCCTTTGAAGTGTTTCCGATCACCATTCCTTCATACACTTCAGTTCCCGGGCCAATATAAAGCTGTCCACGATCCTGGAGACCATAAAGCGCAAAACCAAGGGCTTTTCCTTGTACCATTGAGATCATAGAGCCGACTTGTCGTTTCTTGATCTCACCAGCATATGGTCTAAAGCCGAGTACGCGCGAGGCCAAGATCCCTTCGCCTTTAGTATCAACGATAAACTGGTTCTTATATCCCAGAAGACCGCGAGTCGGACCTTCAAAGGTCAGTCTGACCTGATTTTCATGCGTTACCATATTCATCATCACAAAACCACGATTACCCAGACGTTCGATCACCGCCCCTTGAAATTCAGATGGCACATCAATGGTCACCTCTTCAAATGGCTCCATCTTTTGACCTTCTTCTTCCTTGATGATCACTTTTGGTTGCGAAACTGCCAATTCATAACCGTCACGTCGCATATTTTCCAGCAAAATGGCGATATGCATTTCACCTCTACCTTTCACCTCAAAAGTATCGCCTTGTGAGAAATCCACCTGCAGACCTACGTTCACCTCGAGTTCTCGTTCCAAACGCTCTCTGATCTGGCGAGAGGTCACATATTTTCCTTCTCGACCGGCAAACGGTGAAGAGTTAGGCATAAATTGCAAAGCAATGGTCGGCTCATCGACCGCGATCGCAGGCAACGGCTCCGCTCCCTCATTGTCAGTCAAAGTATCGCCAATATTGATATCAGCAAAACCGGCGATCATCACAATATCGCCCGCAAAAGCTTCATCTTCATCCATCTTTTGCACGCCCTTAAAAGTAGATAGCTTCACCACCTTACCTTTCGTGGTTTCGGTATCTTTATGCTTCACAAACAAAGACTGGTTAGTCTTAATAGACCCTTCATAGACCCTAGCCACCGCCAAACGTCCTAAGAAATTATCATAAGCCAAGTTGAAAACCTGCGCTCGCAAAGCCTCACCTTCACTATAAGCACGAGCGGCCGGCACTTCCTCCAAGATCACATCCAAGAGCGGAGTCAGATCAACAAATTCATCCTCAAGCTTACGCTTAGCCACCCCGTCGCGACCAACCGCGTACACCACTGTGAAGTCAGATTGTTCGTCATTGGCTCCGAGCTCCAAGAAAAGCTCTAGGACCTGCTCTTCCGCTCTAGCCGGATCGGCTGCCGGTTTGTCAATCTTATTGAGAACCACAATCGGCTTAAGCCCGAGTTCAAGCGACTTTTTAAGCACAAAACGAGTCTGGGGCATCGGGCCTTCCTGTGCATCCACCACCAAAAGCACCGAGTCGATCGAACGCAATACTCGCTCCACCTCCGAACCAAAGTCGGCGTGTCCAGGAGTATCGACGATATTGATCTTGGTGTCTTTGTATTCAATTGAGGTGTTCTTGGCATAGATCGTAATACCACGCTCTCGCTCGAGCGCATTGCTATCCATAGAAGTCTCTCCTTCTCTGGCTCCGGTCTGCTCCATCATGGCATCGGTCAATGTGGTCTTGCCGTGGTCCACGTGAGCGATAATGGCGATATTACGAATTTCTTGTGACATAAATAAATATTAAAATTAAAAATTAAATTACCCGTTACAGTTAAATATCTGTTAAATACCCAAAACGAGAAGGACGCGCAACAAAAAAATGGGCGCGCCCAAAAACCCTACTAGAATACAGAGAAAATCAATATTTGTCCACCTGAACAAAGAAAGAACCCTGCGACAATACCACAGGGTTCAAAATATTATTTTTTAGTAAAGATATCTTTTATATATTGACGAAAAATGTATGTATATAGTCGCAGTGTGCAACATAATTTTTCATATACATAGCGAGGGTAAGGAATGTCTTCCTGACGATCACGAGTGGTCATTTCCGCATCACAATCATCACACAATACAAGATCTTCGGTTTCAATTGAGACGCCACACCACATGCAACGATGGTGTTCTTCTTTCTCAATCTCTTCCTTCATCTCCGCCTCACACTGCTCACAGAACATATCCTCACCTTCATCTTCTTCATCATGATCATCTTCACAAGGATCATATTCACACTCCCACTCATCACCCTGATTACTCATAAGATAACCAACATACTCCCAGTCATCATCATCTGACTTTTTTCTCTCAAGCAGATAATTATATGAATACCAACCACAAGAACTATCTGAAAGAAGAGTGAGATTGTAATCTCCATGCTTTATGAGATGATCACCAAAGTCTTCATCTTTTTCTTGCCAAATCTTCATTACCGCTTTCGACTCATCACTTACGATGTGTTTAAACGAGCCAGGACCATCGTCCCACTCAGTTCTTTGTCTATAAGTAATTTCCGTTAGTCTATACGTGTACGCTATAGTCATAAATTTCTCCTTATTTGTTAAATTACAAAAAATAAGAGAAATCTGTCCGCTTACTTCTTTTCAGAAGGGGCGAAGGACATTGACGGATTTGTTTGCAACCCTGATTACCCACACAGATTACAACACCTAATACAATCTGCTGAAAAGCATACTATACATTTAGATTAAGTCAATAGTCAGGTCATCTAGCTAGGGTTGCGTGTTTTTGATTTTTCTGGTATACTTTGCGCTCCTTGACGAGCGTATCTGGCGTGGAATTGTTATATTTTGAAATTTTTTGGCAGGATCGGAGTTATTTTCGTAAATCTTTACGTGAAAATGCGAATCTGATGGGAATTTTTAGATTATAGACAGATTTTTCATCTTTTAATCTTACAAAAAGAATTATTTTATATATACTTAAGACAAATCAGCATGGAAGAAAAAAACAAGATCAATGACCGCATTGAAGCCGGATACCAAAAGGCTATCGAGTGTATGCGAGAAAACTCTCATAACACTGGTTTTGTGGCGTCTCCTGAACGACATGCC
>CAYGKU010000003.1:33179-36444 GCA_964350745.1 uncultured Candidatus Saccharibacteria bacterium
GCCAACTATTACTCTATTTGGGCCCGCGACCACTGCATCACCACTATCGCCGCTTATCTTTCTGAAGACAAAGACTTGATGGCCACCGGCCTTACCGGTGTAAAGCAACTGCTTAAACACCAACTTGATAACGGCCAGATCCCGAGCTATATCGAGGTCGAGTCAGGCAAGGCTGTCTATGGTGGCTATGGTCGCATCACCTCGATCGACTCCAATATGTGGTTGATGATCGCTATCGCCCTCATCTACAACACCACCGGCAACAAAACTCTGATCTCCGAAAAGAATATCGAGCGCTACAAAGAGGTCTATTCCCTGCTCCGTGCGGCCGACCTTGATAAGTGCGGTTTGATCGAAGTACACACTTCCGGTGACTGGGCTGATATCATCAACCGTTCCTACCACGTGCTTTATGATGAAGTGCTTTACTTTGAATCATTGCGCGCCACATCATTCCTGTTCAAGGAGGCCCTAGATCACACCAAACTCAAATATGAGTATGCCAGAAGAATGAACCGCAGACGGGAACACATCAAAGCCAGAATAAAAATGACCAAAGAACGCATCAACGACGCCTTTTGGTTTACTGAGGAGAAGATCCCGGAGGTCATCGAAGAATACATGATCCATACCAATATCCCTAAGAAGAATTATCCTTTCTACCAATCACACCTAATGCCCTTCTTGCACAACTGGGCGCACCGCGTTGATACTTTTGGTAATATTTTGGCGCTTAGCTCTACTCTCTCAAGCAAAGAAAGAAAGGATGAGGTGATCGATTACATTTTGAAGAATAAGATCAATGAACCGGTCCCGATGAGGGCTTTGTATCCGGTGATCAAAGAAGGTGATCTTGACTGGATAAATATTTACGAGAAGAAAGAAGCTGAACACACCTACCACAACGGTGGAATTTGGCCGCTCATTGCCGGATTTTGGATCTATTCTTTGGTGCACGCCGGCTATGAAGAATTGGCACAACAGGAAATGGAGAAATTGACCAATTATTTTGAGAAGATAGATTGGACCTTCCCGGAGCATATTCATGCCGAAACTCTAAAGCCACTAGGCAGAAAGAAGCAGGCCTGGAGTGCGGCAGCCTACATCATCGCCTACCAAGCTCTCTACAACAAAAAAAGGATCTTCCATTCTTGGAAGATCCCGACCAAAATGTGGGAGCCGAAGAACGGGAAGAAGTAGGATCATATATTTGAAGAAGAAAAGCCCGAATGCGTCAGCATTCGGGCTTTTTTAAGATTTTTTATTTTTCTTATCTTTTAGTTTTTGAGCTTTGAGAGCCCAAGCTCTTTGTATCTCAGAATTTGGAACAGATTTTTTTGCGTTCTTCTCTGCTGTTCCGGCATCAACACACTGGTCGATAATTCTCTGCAAGTCACTGTCTAGCTTTCCGTTCATTTAAATCTCCTTTCAGGATCTAAAAAGTTACAAATACAAATACCACCTACTTACAAACTTTTGGAAGACTACCACACAAATCAACTCTTGTAACCCTACAACGCTCCCTGAAAAGCCAAGTTGGCGTACCAAGCCAAGACTCCTGCCGCCAATACAATTATAATGAATTTAAGCATAATTCAATTGGATTTTAACTTTGAATAGTAGCGACGAGTTTGTGAGATCAGAATGATCAGCAAAATTATACCCAGTGGATAATAAATATATGAAGATCTAAGCATCGAAAATATTGAATGACCAAAGAACTTCTGGATCATCCTAACATCCCCCAAAGTAGCAAAATAACCGTCTGAATATGGTTCTTCACCCACTACCAGCATATACTTACCAAAGTTATCCGGTGTACTGACCTCCACCCGATACACCCCAGCTCCAATATCAGTCACAAAAGACTCGCTTTGGCTTAATTTAACACCCAAAACCTTATCTTTGTACATACTCCAGTTCGTATCCTTACCCTTCAATCGCCCCACTTCTTTCACTCCTTTTTTATTATCATTTTCCCTGACAATAATTAATGAAAAAGGAGTACTTTCATTTCCCAAAGACTGAAATAAAGTCAGAGTTAGTTTGGCGCCATCTTCTATTCTGAACTCATACATGTGTGGACTACCATCCAACTCTCCTAAATACTCACTCTCTTCTTGAATGTTCGTTTCAACAAAAAACACCTCGTACGGTTCACTAGGTTGGTTGAGGCTAGTGTTGTAGGCCAAGGCGACGTTTGCCAGCACCAAGGGCATGAGGAACAATAAAGTGAGATAAAGTTTCATACAGAATATGATAGCAGATAACCGGCGCGTCCTAAAGGACGCGCCGGTTATCTGCTGTTGGTACAAACAACTGACCTGCTAATGATCTGAACGATGAGGGCGTTTGTGTTTGAAAAGATCAACAATTCCCGCTTCGCTTAAAATAGCTTCGACCGTTTCTTGATCATTGGCCTGACGGGCCGCCCGCAAGGCATCTTGTTGCTCGGGAGTTAGGTCCAAGACGCGATGAGCGTGACGTTTGTGCAAATAACCCTTCATGGTATTTTCCACGCCCAGATCATCAAGCATTTCCTTGGCTTCGGCAAAATTACCTTCTTGTCGCAAAATGTGAGCTTCTCTAAAGACCAAGAAATCGTTTTCAGTAGTGATGATATCTGCCAAAGGCGTTCCCGAAACGGCCTCCTTAAAAGCTTTGTAGTCACCACTTTCAACCGACTCCACCAGTCTTTGGTGTGATTCGCGAGCGGCTTGACGTATCGTCTTGATCGTATCTTCGTTAACTCCCGCCTTGAGCAACCTGTCTTTGGCTTCCTTTACTTTCCCTTTCATTCGTAACTCACGCGCTTCCGAAAAGGCTTCTACTTGGGCGGTAGATAAGCCTGCCTTGGTCAACCTATCGCTTCCTATATACGCCTGCGCTCCCGTGGCTGTGACCGCAAAAGCAGCGATGGCGATCAATAAATGTTTTGAATGCATGTGTAAAAAATTTCAATTGAATAAAAATAAACAGTGTGAAGTCTCCCTCACACTGTTTATTACTGCTAACGATCAGAACTATTTCACTTACTTCAAAGTTTGAAAATAATTCCACAATTTGGCAAGTGCCAGCCAGTCCGCGCTACTGTATATAACCGCCGTATCACAAGTATCGATCATATACTCTTCACCTTCAATGGTTATGTTAAAAGTATAATTAATATCGTCATCATTAAATGAACAATTTGAGTTAATCAACCTTTTTGACTGCCTTTCCAATCCTGCTCTGGTGATGTTTTGGTGCAATTCCTTATTTAGGG
>CAYGKU010000004.1:0-3126 GCA_964350745.1 uncultured Candidatus Saccharibacteria bacterium
TTAATTTTTCTACTTGTTTTTCAACATTTTTTCACCAATCTCCTTAATGTCTGCTCTATAAGACGTGCGAACTGACACTTTCTTACAAAACCAAAATCAAAGTGCTGGTGACAAGCCCTGTTGGATTGAATTTGTTATAATTTTGTAATATTTAAATGTAATTTATGGCAGTCTTTATGAACAAGAATAGTATTTTGATCGGAGGGGCGGGAGTGGTTATTGGTTTGGTGGCCGGTTTCTTGGCTTTTTCACCTGAGCCGGAAAAGCCTAGCATGAATATAACCAGTACCGGACACGACATGGCAAATATGTCTGCCGGTAACAATTCTCATGCTCATGGCATGATCGAAATTGATCCTGCTCTACCATTGCCAGAAGTGACGATGAAAGTACTTGAGGACGAGAAGGGTGGATACAATATTCAAATTATCACCAAGAATTTTACTCTAACCCCAGATAAGATAAATCAAGCTCCGATCGCTAACGAGGGCCACGCTCATCTTTTTGTTAATGGCGAGAAAGTGACTCGTTTGTACGGAGGGTGGTATTACTTAAGTGATGATGAGCTTCTAAGTGGCGACAATATGGTGGAAGTCACCCTGAACGCCAATGATCATAGTGATTGGGGATTGAATGGTCAGCATATTTCGGATATGGTAAAGATGACAAAGTCTTATTAGTGTAGAAAGGGCGCAATAAATTAAAGCCGGCGTTCACTTTCGTGAACGCCGGCTTTAATTTATTGCGCCCTACGTCAAAACGTACAGCAAACACTTGCTCAAAGAAATAAGTGGATCTATATCGTGGTCAAAAAAGATTCAATGTCAGGATAATGTTCACCAAACATCAGATAGAGGGTTTCCGGATTTTCCACTTCTCCGACCATAATCATTTTTTTGTTGAGGCCATAGGCCACGCCGGCTTCCATATGAGCGGCTTTGCCGGCTGGTAATAACATAACGATGGTGTCGGCATTTTTTAGCCCTTCCATATCGATCTCGAAGTGTTCTCTATGAACCGGATCGTTGCGGAAGTCAGGGTGAGATTCCATTATTTTCATTTGCTCTTCCCAAGGGAGGTGAGCCGCTTCCGGAACCGCTGGTTTGTGCAGGAAGTTGTAGCAGCTAAAGCCTTTGTTTTCAATTCCTTCAACTAACTTTGTAATATTTTCGTGATTGCGTACTCTGCCGATCACCATGTAGTCTGTTTTCATAATTTGCTAAGTATAACAAAACCATAAGATCATTTCATTTAAATATGTGACCATCAACCTATCTTCGAGATACTTTGCAGTAAAATATCTGCCACAAAATGTGATGTCATGGCATACTCAAGTCCGTGTTTCCAATAGAGATAACCAAATACTATCCCGCCGATGGCATTAAGAGCGATCGTTCTTAGAGTGATAAGGGGAGTCAGGTCGACCATGGTTGCCATGGCAGGGAGGTGAAGGAGGCCAAAAATAAGAGCAGTGCTGATGATTGCGGTATATACCAAATGCAGTGAATTACTTTTAAAGATCTTAAATAAGATCCAGACCAAAAGCGACATTAAAAAATAACGCACGATCAGTTCTTCAGTGAAGGCGCCGTAAAATGAAGCTAGTAATCCTTGCCAGAGAGGAGGGGTAGCTATGACATCAAGAGCGGGAATAAATACTTTAAATAACGATTCCAGAGAAAGTATCAAAGTGGCCACGATCACTCCGGATACAATTCCCACTTTTAGCAATTTTCCCGCTTTTTCCAAAGGTTGCCTGTTGATGACTTGATCTATAAACGGTGTTTTAAATCCGGTTTTAGCTGAAAGCTTCATACCAAAAAAGATCACGACCGCCAAAAATATTCCCGACTGAAACAGTGATAAGGCGATCAGGGCAGGTAAGGACAAGGGAACTTCCACCAAGGCTTCGGATTGCAGAAAAAATGAGTACGGCAAGACTGCGATTATTCCGATAAACCCGAGAGTCCATAAGATTGCAAATTTTTTCCAAGTCAACTTTTCCATAGATGTTTTGATTATAGCAGATCGTTACTTTGAGCGCGTATCTGTACAATACTTAGCTTTACACTCATTTATGTATAATTCATACTTTTAGTATGAAAACAAAGATTCAAAAATGGGGAAACAGTTTGGGGGTTCGTTTACCCAGGAATATTACTGAAGAAAAGTCTCTGAAAGAAGGGGTTGGTGTTTTGTTAGACATTAAGAACGATCAGATTGTAATTGAAACAGTCGAGGAGGAGGTTTCCTTAAATACTTTGTTGTCCCAGGTGTCGCCTGATAATCTCCATGGTGAGACTGATTGGTCTGATGTAAGAGGAAATGAAGTATGGTAAGAAAAACTTTTGTTCCGGATAGAGGTGATCTGGTTTGGGTTGATCTTGATCCAACTAAAGGTAGGGAACAAAAGAAATTGCGACCGGCCTTAATTTTATCTCCCAAGCTCTATAACAAAAAACCAATTTAGCTATTATGTGTCCGATCACTTCCGTACAAAACAATATCCCTTTGAGGTAGAGGTTTTAAATAAGAAAGTATCAGGAGTGATCTTGTCTGATCATGTTAGATCACTAGATTGGAAAGCAAGAAACGTAAAATTTATCGCAAAGGCAAAGCCGGAGGTTGTGGCTGAGGTACAAATGAAGCTCAGTCTTTTGCTTGGTGGTAAATAAGGATTTTATAGAAAACACAGGCACTAATTATTTAATGCTATAATAAAACCATGAACCCTAGAAAATTTTTTGTAGGAAGAGCTATCGGCCTTCTGGTTGTGGCAGTAGTGGCCCTGATATATTTTGCAATATTTCATCAACCATCTGATATGAAAGAGGGTGTTGTGGTCGATGATCAGCTAAGTGATCAGGTGGATGGTGAGGCAGATGCTCAAGCTAGCGATCACAAGAGCGCTTCTTATATGATCGAAGGAAGTGTCGTGCAGTTGGTCGACGGGTACTCTGAATCAGAAGTTGTTCCTGAATCTGTGTCGAAAATTATAACTCGCTATTTTGGTAATGAGTTGGTAACTGATCTTGATGGCGATGGCGATGATGACGTGGCCTTCATCGTTACGCAAGAGACTGGCGGGTCGGGTGTTTTCTATTATGCGGTGGCGGCATTGGATAC
>CAYGKU010000004.1:3136-12191 GCA_964350745.1 uncultured Candidatus Saccharibacteria bacterium
GGCTCGGATGGTTATTTGCTTGGCGACCGTATCGCTCCACAGTCCACCAACCTCAGTCCAAACCTGCGCCACAAAAACGTAGTGGTGTTCAATTATGCCGATAGAGAACAAGACGAACCCATCAGCACACCTCCGTCTGTGGGGAAGAGTGTGTACTTAAAGTTGGTTCCTGATAGTATGCGCTGGGGCATTGTCGAACCGGATTTTGAAGGTGAGTCGGCTTTGTAGAGAACGATTACCTCAGTGATAATTTTTCCTATATGTGGTAAGAATATAGGTACTAAGTCGTTATATGCAACAGAGCACCCTAGAGAAAATATTTGCCGATTCGTTTTCAGAATACGGAGATGCCATCTTTCGTTTTTGTATAGTAAAAGTTTCAAATGTTGAATTGGCGGAAGACATGACTCAAGAAGTATTCATGAGGTACTGGCGGTATTTGCGTGAAGGTAAGGAAATGACCAATACTCGATCATTTTTATATACAATAGCTAATAATCTGGCCAAAGACTGGTATAAAAAGAAAAAGGCCGATTCATTGGATGAAAAAATAGAATCAGGCCATGATCTAAAAGATAAAGCATCCGGTCCTGAGGTGTCGGCAGAATATAAAGAAGTGCTTGCGGTCATTGATGATATGGAGGAGAGAGATAAAGAAGTTTTACTTTTAAAACATGTAGAAGGATTGGACCCTAAAGATATTGCTAAGGTGTTGGGAGAGACCACAAACGTGATATCGGTTCGCCTAAATCGCGCGACAAAGCGGTTGCAAGAAAAACTTGGAGTAATATGAATAAAGACCAAAAAACAACAGAATACTTGAATAAAATGAAAGACATGAAATTGTCGGATAGTTCTCGTGCTCGTATGGAAAGCAATCTTTTGGAGTACGCTCGTTTTCATGGTGTTAAAGAGGGTGTAAGAATTGGCGACGACCGTCGTTCTATTAAGCAAGTACCACAGCGTACTTCATTATTTAACCTATTAAGACCAAAATCTATGACTGCCGCAATAATTGCTATTGCTTTGATAGCCGGAGGAGGAACTTCATACGCTGCTGAAGGAGCTGTACCTGGAGAATTCCTTTATACGGTAAAGACAGAAATAAATGAAAATGTTAAAAGTGCTTTAGCTATCAGTGACGAGGCTGAAGCTAAGTTGCAGGCCAGATTGGCGGAAGAGCGATTGAAAGAAGCTGAGGAGTTGGCCTCTCGGGGTGAGCTTACCGCAAAGGTGGCTACCGATATCAGTGCACGCGTAAGATCTCATGTAGAAAATGCGGAAGAGAGAAATGCACAAGCTGAAGCGGAAGGTGATTTTGAATCATCCGCGACAGTTAGAGCTTCGCTTGAGGGAAGTTTTCGAGCTTACGCTAATATTTTGTCAGACCTAAATACATCGGTATTGGGTAATGATGGCTCCATACTGGTGACCGATATTCAAAAATATTCTGAGGGAACTGCCAAAGCTCAAACCAACGCGACCGCAACCATAGAAGCTTCCATGTCCACCAAGTCTGCAGCCAAAGCCACTATCGCTCAGGCGGATGATCTGATAGCTAAGGTGACTGTTGAACTGGAAAAGGCTAAATCAGAAATATCTGCGGAAGCCTACGCTAGTGCTGAAGTTAAGCTTGGTGGGGCGACTGAGGCTCAATCTGAAGCCAAAGCTTCATTTCAGGCCGAAGCTTATAGTTCCGCCTATGCATCCGCACAAACAGCGGTTCGTATCGCCAGTGAAGTGGAGACTATGATTAAAAGTATGTTACGCGTTGGGGTTGATATAAGAACAGATATTGATGTAGATGCGCGTCAACCAGGTGATCCTATTCCGGGGATCGATATTACCATCGAGCAAGATACCGGTGATAATAAGCGTACTGAAACAGGGTCAGATACCAATACCGAGTCTGATTCGCGTACCGGAACCACCTCACAAAGCGGTATCGATCATTCAGTTGATGTAGAAGTGGATGCTACCACTGACACTGAAGTTGATACAGGTGTGATAGATGCCGGGGTAAAGACCAATACTTCTATTCAAAGTAATATCTAATTAACCATAAAAGATAAAAGGCTGAACCGATATCGGTTCAGCCTTTTATCTTTTTCAGTTTGTGTTTGATGTGATCTTAATTGGCGCAAGTGCTTCGATTGATTGGGCTAAGATGGTGTTATTGTTGTATACTTCTGTGATGAAAAATAAAACGGTCTTTTATCATTTATTGACCAACACTCTTTTTGCTTCAGTTATAAATGCTTTCGTTTGGTTTGCTGTAACTTTCTGGGTTTTTCTTGAAACTCAGTCTGTGCTGGCTACTTCATACATAGCGGGAATTTTTGCGGTTGCTAATATGTTATCAGCGTATATCTTTGGGACCATTGTTGATAAAAAGAGAAAGAAGACCGCGATGATGTACTCGTCAGTGCTATCGTTGTTTTTCTATTTGATAGCTGGAATTATTTTCTTTAGTACACCGATAGAGGTTTTTAGTGACCCCGGTTCTGTGGTGTTGTGGTTGCTTATTCTGGTTCTTATGTTGGGTAGTGTGTCGGGTAATTTACGCATGATCGCACTTTCGACCACGGTAACTATCCTTTTTTCTGAAGGTAGAGATAAAGCCAATGGTCTCATTGGTGCCATGAACGGAATTAGTTTTTCTATCACATCAGTACTTAGTGGGCTGGTGATCGGTTTTTCCGGTATGCATAGCGTTATCTTTCTGGCAGTATTGGTGACAGTTATGGCTTTGATCCATCTGACATTCATTCCTCTTGTGGAACCAAAGATCGCTCACATTAATGAAGAAGATAAGGTGGGTAATTTTAGTTTTAAGAAAACTTTGGCCATTGTTTTGGGTGTTCCTGGTTTGATCGGATTGATCTTTTTCACCACTTTCAATAATTTTCTTGGCGGAGTGTTTATGGCTTTAATGGATGCTTACGGACTCTCTTTGGTTTCGGTTGAGGTGTGGGGTATTATGTTTGCAGTCGTTAGCGTTGGTTTTATTTTGGGTAGTGCGGTAATAGCAAAGTATGGCTTGGGACAAAAACCCTTAAAGACCATGCTTATGGTCAACGTGATTGCTTGGACAACTTGTATGTTCTTCACCATCCAGCCATCAGTCTTATTGCTTTTTGTCGGTATGTTGATCTGGATGACAGTCTCTCCTTTTGCGGAAGCGGCCGAACAGACTGTTATCCAAACGGTGGTTCCGCTTGAAAAGCAAGGTAGGGTGTTTGGTTTTGCGCAAAGTATCGAATCAGCGGCTATGCCAATGACAACGTTCATTATCGGTCCTATTGCTACCTTTATTTTTATTCCTTTTATGACCACTGGCGCGGGGGTTGGTTTGATCGGAGATTGGTTTGGCGTTGGTCAAGATCGTGGTATTGCTTTGTTGTTTACGGTGGCGGGTGTAGTCGGTCTCTTGGTCACGTTATTGGCTTTCCAAAGTAAAGCGTATCGGCAAATATCCACCGTCTTGATCAAAAAAAGAGATGTTAGCCAAAAAACCGCCTGATCCTTAATTTGATCTGTAAGGTTCGGCTCGTTATATAATAAAAAACATGACAGAATTTTGGGAGGAAAATTTTAAGAACAAACACAAAATATGGGGAGATAAAGTGGCACCGGCTGCGATGGTGGCACGTGATATTTTCTTGAAGAACAATGTAAGTACGGTGCTTATACCCGGAATTGGTTATGGTCGTAACGTCGCTCCTTTTCTAGATGCTGGTATGGAAGTTACCGGAATAGAAATATCAGAGAAAGCCATTGATATCGCGAAAAAAGACATGACCGTCAATTATGTTATTCATCACGGTTCGGTAACAGACATGCCTTTTGATAATAAAATTTATGATGGTGTGTTTTGCTACGCCGTCATACACTTGTTGGAAGAGAAGGAGCGTCAAAAACTGATAGCCGATTGTTATCGTCAGTTGACTTCAGGAGGCGTGATGGTATTTGTTGCTGTTTCAGTTGAGGCTCCTAGTTATGGAAAAGGTGAGAAGATAGGTGATAATCGTTTTTTGCAACACGGTGGTGTTAAAATATTTTTTTATGATGAAGTGGCTGTTAGGAAAGAATTCTCTGATCATGGTTTAATTGAAATTACCACCATTACTGAAAGAAACGGTAGTAATGAAATGCCCTTTTTGATGGCCGTTAGCGTGAAAGAGTAACAGTCTGTGGTCATTCTTATTGACGATTAATTCTCTAAAATGAGGTCCATGTAAACATGGCATTAAAGGTTGTATAATTATTTAGATATGGATATTCAGGTCATTTTACAGATGTTTGGAATTATTGGTGTTATTAGTATTGTCTCGATCATTCTTTATCTTTTTACCTCCTTTGGAAAAAATGTGACCAGACTAAAGGTGGCGGAAAAGTATCCCTCCATCAAATCGAGCGATTTTTTGCTAAATCTAGCTACCGGTAGTGGTGGTAATGTTCATCCTTTCGATGTCAAAAACTGTCAGATCTTTAGTGACAATGATGACTATTTTCAAGCACTCTTAGAGGATGTTTCTAAAGCAAAGGAAAGTATTTCTCTTATGACCTACGCTTGGGATCATGATGAATGCAGTCACAAATTATTTGAAGCCTTGGCAGAGGCCGTTGAAAGAGGGGTGACTGTCAGATTGTTGGTGGATGCTTTTGGTAGTCAGATGACACGGAAGGACATCAAGCGACTGGAAGCAAAAGGAATGATCATTAGTCTGTTTAGACCATTTGAGATCGGCAAGATAAGTATATATTTTGCCAGACTTCACAGGCGGGCTTTTATTTTTGATGGAAAGATCGGCTATTTTGGTGGTGCCGGTATATCAAAGATGTGGTTTCAAAAACATTCTGAAAACTCAGAAGTATTTAAGGACGTGATGTATAGAGTGACCGGAGTGGCGGTTTTTCCCATTGCCTCAACTTTCGGTGAGCTGTGGTCTGCCGGTACTTCAGTGGTGACACAAGATCTGTTCCATAAAGATCTATTTTTCTCCGGATCAGAAACGATAAATTCTTTTTCTTTGTCACATGCTCCTAGGAAAGATATCCATCCGCTGACATACGCTTACTGGTACAGTTTTATGTGTGCCAAAGAAGAGATCGTGGTCGTTAGTCCATATTTTATCCCTGGTGTTGCTTTGATGGATATTTTGTGTGAGAAAGCCAAGTCCGGAGTAAGAGTGAAGGTGATCACTCAAGGTACTTATGAATCCAGTTTCGTACTCTTTACCAATCGTAGTTACTACCAAAGACTACTTGAATGTGGGGTCGAAGTATACGAATACAAAAAACAGCACCTACACACCAAGTTAACAATAATAGACAGTTGTTTTACCATTTGCGGTTCAGCTAATTTTGATATCAGATCACAACGCATCAACCACGAATTTATTTTTGGGATACAGTCAGAAGAATTTGCCAAGCGAAATTTAGATATTATTGCTTCTTACGATCCGGTCTTAGAAAAAATAGACAAAGAAGCGTGGAATAATCGCCCGATCTGGAAAATAGTCTTGGAAAGGTCCTTGAGACAATTTAGCGAGCAGTTTTAGTGATTTTACCGAAGAGCGTTCGTTCCTGCTCCAGCAAAACTAAACAGACCTTATCGAGACTGTATGATCGACTGCAGTTTTCTCATAAAGTGGTAAACTTAAGTAATGAAATACTTTGTTTTATTATCGGTGATAATTCTGCTCGGCGCTTTGGCGGTCTGGAATTTTAGTGGGCCGGAAACCTCTCCTTTACCGCCTGATTATATTGCAAAAGACAGCGAAACCAGTTCGTCTACCATCGACACACGCAACCCTCCACGGGTGGAGATCGTGGCTGAGGGTTTGAGTATTCCGTGGGAGATATTGTTTTTGCCTGATGGGGAATTATTGGTGACAGAAAGAGAGGGAAGAGTAGTTCTTTTGAAGCAAGGGGTGGAAATTCCTATACCTGGCGTGAAGCATGTGGGTGAAGGAGGTTTGCTTGGAGCTGCTCTGCATCCAGATTTTTCAACCAATAATTTTGTTTACCTCTTTCAAACCACCCAGATCGAGAGCGGGCTGATAAATCGAGTTAATCGATATAAATTGTCAGACAACGAACTCATTTTTGATAAAACCATAGTCGACGATTTACCCGGTGCCAGATATCACGATGGTGGGCGAATAAAGTTTGGACCGGATGGATTTTTGTATGTCACGCTGGGAGACGCCGGAAATGAAAACTCGGCTCAAAATACCAAAAATCTAGCCGGTTCAATTTTGCGGTACACTGCGGAGGGAGAGATCCCTCACGATAACTCTTTTGATAACGCCATTTATTCCTATGGTCACAGAAACCCACAAGGTCTGGCGTGGGATGAAGCGGGCAATCTTTGGAGTACGGAGCACGGTCGCTCGGGCGCGCGTTCTGGTTTTGATGAGTTGAATTTAATTATAAAAGACCACAACTACGGCTGGCCGGTGGTGGAGGGTGACACAACCACCGCCGGAGTCGATAGTCCAATTCGTCATTCAGGGGCTGAGATTACTTGGGCACCGGGAGGTTTAGCTTACCTAGATGGCAATTTGTACATCCCTGGCTTAAGAGGTGCGACTTTATACAGGGCAACCATTAAAGGAACAGAGGTTGTTTCGTGGGACGAGTATTTTGTTGGGGAATACGGTCGTATGCGGAGTGTGGTGGTTGGTCCTGATAATTTACTGTATGTAACGACCAGCAACCGCGACGGTAGAGGTGATCCGGCTTCAAAAGCCTCAAATGATGATCTTATAATTCGCATAAATCCTAAATTACTGGATGAGGAGTAGGATAAAACAAAGACCGCAATCCATTGTGGCCTTTGTTCTAAGTTTTTAGTTAACCTGTATTGAAAATACGAAAGTCGTTTTTATTTCCATCTTTCTTTGCAATCTCCCCATTTCCGCCACCTCTTGTCGCTTATTATAGTAGGAGTATAATTATTGCGGAGATGATTTTTCGTCTTTAAATAATACTTTTTAAATATGAACAAATTTATTGTAGTTTTGGTCGCGTTGGTGGTGTTGGTCGGAGCTTTTCTTATTCTGAATAATTATGCTGATCAGGAAAAGCAGACTGATACAAAAAATATCGAAGTGACCGAAAAACCTGAGACTAAAGAACGTGATATACGCCTTGGACAATTTGAAGATCGGTCGATCGAGGTTGCTTTTGATTATCCGAAAGGGTCCGATGGTTATGTCATTGATGATCTGTCTTCGTTCGTTGGTGAAGAATCGGAAGGGGTGGAGGTGGTGAAGGTGTATCGCATCATGAATCAACAGGAAAAGGTGGAGCTTGAGAACAGTGAGGGAGGAAGGGAAGGTCCGCCTGTTATGCAACTGATGGTGTTTAGGAATGACCTGAACCAAACACCCAGTATGTGGGTAGATGCTTTTTCCAGATTTTCAAATATCGAAATGGTAATGGGTGAGGTAGACCGTGATGCGGTGGTTGGTGGAGCCAACGCCGTGCGCTACACGACCGATGGTTTGTACATGGCCGATAACGTCGTGGTGGCCAATGGCGAATACATTTACCATTTCACCGGCTCCTATCATGAAGCGAATTCTGTCATTCATCAGGACTTTAAAGGGATTATCGATTCGGTTCGATTTGTTCCCGCAGTAGGTGCTGGTGGAGAAGCCGGAGCCAAGATCGACGTGCGGGTGGCTTGTGAGAGTGCTTTGGCGTACATGCTGTTTGAGACCGGCGAACAAGCCGATCAATTCGTAGCTGAGTGTGTAGCGGGCGAACATCCGGAAGTGATCGAGCGGTATATAAATGACAGAGGTTTAGATGGGGCGTCTATCTAGGTTCAAGCTAGGATCAAAATGAAAGATAAATAAAATTTAGCAGTAATAGATGTGGAGAGGCAATAAATAAGGAAAAATAATTATTAGGAAATTAACAATAACTAACATGTAACAAATGGACAAAACCATTCTGGCCAAGGCGGAGTGGTTTTGTCGTTATTTCATCAAAGGTCTTAAATAAAAGAAGTAACTGAGGTTACTTCTTTTTATGTTCCGTAAACTATTTCGTCAATGCTTCTATTGTCTTTAGGTTTTTTATCGATATAGCCCTTTAGATTTTGTAGTTCCAGCATGCTGTATTTTTATTTGTTTCAGGTAGGGTGGAGTAGACGCTAAAAATAGGTTCGGTTCTTTCATATACGACATAGCCCTGTCCTTTCTTTACGGCTTCTTTAATTTTTCGGATATTTTTAACAAAGTCTCGGATAGATATCTTTTTTGTGGAAGAGTGTGTCTTTTGCTCATATGATAAAAGCATATCAATTGTCAGATAGTTGGCAAATAAAATCATGTCATAATGTGAAAAAAAGAAAAGTTCTCGCTGTAATATTTTTCAGCAAAAACACTCACTAAAGTGAGTGTTTCAAATTAGCAAAGTGTATAAAATCAAATTACGTGTGTTTATGCTATAGTGTAAATATATGAAACCAAAGACAGCATTAATACTAAATTGGGTTATTTCCATTATTTTCGCAATCGTCATTATTTTCTCCGATAGTCTTTTCGGAACTGAAAATGAAAACCTAACATTCTGGCTTATTGCACTCTGGTTTATTCCCTTTACCTTGTTAACTATTGCTGGAAAGAATAACAAAACTTAACCATTCAAGACATTATTAACTTAATACAACATGAATAAACTTATCACCATCATTTTCATAACGATGATAATACCGGGTGCTTGGTGGTTCTGGACCTCAAAATCCGACACAGAACCCACGGTTCAATCTCTCGAAGAGACTGCCGGCATCTATACTTCTGAATCTACCAACGAACCAAATAATGAAGTTGGTATAATCAACCGCCAACCCTTCTCACCTGATAGGCAAGTGTACATTAACCAAGATTGGCGGTTTAGCTTTGAGTATCCTGCGGGGTGGGAAGTCCGTGAGTCAGCGTTTGGGAGCAAAGCTAGTTTGTTTAATATGGAGTTGGTCCCAGAAGAACCTAGGTTTCCTGATGTGGTTTTAATTAACGTGACACCTAAATGGTGGATA
>CAYGKU010000004.1:12201-33049 GCA_964350745.1 uncultured Candidatus Saccharibacteria bacterium
TAGAGGATATTAAAAACCAAAAAAACGTGCCCGCAGTTGTTACTGTTGACGATAGAGAAGCGATTGTTTCAAGTTATACTTACATGAGTATACCTTCTAAGCAGTACATATTGTTAATAAATGATGAATATTGGATAGATATTTCTGGGCGACTTGATTACGGAAAAGTTCAAGGTTATGAGAAAGAACTCAATATTGTCCTCGACACCTTCAAATTCCACGAACCACTACCATACCTGAAAGACTTAGATGTTGAGCCGTATATGCCGGATTATGTCAAAACACAACCAGTCTCTAGCGACTAATTGAAAGACGTATTTGAATACAGTTCCTAGAAGCGCGGTCTGTGGTAACTAGTCTTTTTTAAAGTCAAAATAAATTATTTTGACTTCAGTATCTGGAGTTACTTTGTCTCCGTAATACTTCTTGAAGGTGGTGTACATTTCTTCGTCTGAGTTAAAACGCTCGTGTCCTTCCCAGTCCTTATCATCGAGTGTTCCGAGGGTTCTTACCCGCAATTTTGTTATTTTGGCAGTGCCAAACCTCTCCAAGTTTTCTTTGTTCAGAAAGATCAATTCGTCGCTTTCTTGCAAGTTCTTGTCATCAAACAATCTCCAAGTTGTGGTCTTTGTTCCTGAAAGTATCTGGGCTTGGAGTTCGGGAGTAAATTTTAGGGTTTTCATAGTTGTCAGTATATCAGATAAAGAAATATACTGTTATTTGCGCGTGCTGGTATTAAAAATAGTGTGTACCACCACGCAATTGCGAACGTAATTGCGTGGTAAAGTATAAGTATGATAAAGAAATATATTCGTAAGCTCACTAGGACCGGTTCACACAGTTTTACCATTAACGTACCAAAAGAGATCGTTAAAAACCTAAGCTGACGAGAACGCCAAAAGTTAGAGATAATTTTTGATGAAAAGAAACAACAATTTGTGGTGAAGGATTGGAAGAAGTAGGAGGTAGAAAAGAATGGGTCCTGACCCCATTCTCTTTAGTGTTTGTTTTATAAATACAAAAAAGCCCCAATACGTATTGGGACTTTGCGGGTTTTTATATAAGATCTTAATCTCTCAGTGCTGAGTGCAGTGCACGTATTGAGAAAATAAGAAAATTATATGTAAAATGAACGATCATGGCAGCTATGAGACCGCTATTGAACATTACCCAAAAGAAGTACATACCGAGGAACCAGGAATTTGTAAAGCCAAACAGTCCTTGATATGAGTGACCATCTCGGAAGTGACCATTTACTATTATTATAGCGGCTGCTACTGCCCATCCATAGCCGTTCATTAAATATGATTCAAGATATCCAAGTGTAAAAAAATTGGCAACAGGACATATTATTGATGTGAAGATCCATTGAATCAAATGTATGTCCATGAAACCGAAGAGTAACCAATCCGAGAATTGAATACCAATAATAGCAGCAAAAAATAATAGCCATCTATACACTATTTCTTCAGCTATACCCGCATATGAGCTAAGGTAAAAACCCATGGTCAGAATTTCACTGGGCAGTAGGTCAGTCATTGTTGTTTTTTTAGAAATTATTCTGAAAGCACTCAATGCTATCCCCCAAATGTACAGTGGCCAACCGCTTAACACACCTTCCCAGAGAGATCCTTGAATTTCCCAAAATTGGAAGAATTCAAAAGGGTTCATTTCTGGCCAGAAGTAGTTAAGTAAACTGGATGCAATTAAAGAAATGATCGTAATTATTAGACCATTCACTACAAGAACCTTCATGCAACCTCCGTGAGAGTTGTTTAAGGAACGAAACTTTTTGACAGTATATCATGATTAACATACTTTGTCAATATATGGTAGAACCCGTCACCAACATAGGGTACACGTTCAAAAAAGTGTCAGCTACCTTTTTTGCAAACTTACATGGTTAAAGTGGAGTAGTTTGTAGATGTTAAAACCAGTTTGCTTGAAATGGGATCGCCTGATCTTCTGAAAATAATCGTTGTGTAGTGATCAAACATGTAGCCTATTCTATTTGTGATATAGCAGGGTTTCTTTAATAAATTGCCTCATGTCTGATACGCTGGGTTTTTCATCAACATTAAAAATAATTCCTCTCGTGCCATCATAAGTATACTTATTTTTAAATTTTCTCTTGAATTTGTTAATTAAACTCGTTGTGCAAGGTACATATAAACCATATTCGTTTGGACGCTTGCTGTGCCATGCGATGCGGATTGTCGTACCTGTCTTTGGTTTCGTCACAAACGCAGGTTCATTCCATTTCAGTGTTTCAATAATTGCCCCAATTTCAGAATCTTGCTCAGCCACCTCGAAGATCAGTTGACGTAAAGTCAGTAATTTTGTTTGCACGGCTTTCGGATAGGTATCCAACACTGCTTGGATATATGCTGGAGGTTTTTTAATTTTATTCATTTGATTAGTATACCAAAATAAAGAAGTTTTCCCGTATCGAGTAGACTTCCGTATTTTTTATATTTACAAAGAATTACACTACAATATTGCACATGGTAATGAACGTATCCCTGTTTCCTCAATATCAGTGTTAGGGAATATAAACTAGTACACCGTATTGACAAACAACAGGTCAAATGTATTATTGTTTTTGGAAACATCGAGAGTAACTATAATCCCAAGGAGGATGAAATGAACAAATATTTGAACAAATATTTTATTAGTATTTGGACAAACACTGGTGATTGGAACGGTATCAGACACTATGCATATACGTTTGAGATAGAAAACGATGCAGAAGCGCAGGAGATTGCAAGCTCTCTACTCGCGGAGCATAAGCCACATAAGGGTGACATTTTTTTGTCAGAATTCATCAAAATTGAGGCGAGACCGGGTCCTACAGTTGAACTGGATTCGGAAATGCCTGGAGAGATGCTTTCAGAAGAGAGAAAGAAACATATCGGGCTTTGTGAAGTGCATCAAAACAGTGTCATTAAACACCTGGTACCCTTCTCGGCAGAAGAGCGTGCAACGCGGCAAAAAAGGAAAGTGGAGCAGGAACGCGAACGGTTGGCTTTGGAACAACAAGTACAATCCATGCCAGTTCCGAAAGAGGGCGATCTGTTGTACGTGCTAACCGAGCTGTACCTGTCACGCAGAGCCGACGACTTCCTGGGTGGTCTCGCGACAGTGGCGAGTGTCAAAGAGGGAAAATCTGGAGGTAGGACAGTTCATTACATTGAAGTAAAGGAAAGACCAGGACATCAATACAACTGGGAAGACTATCTTGCTGATTATCAAGATAGGCTGAAAGCAGAGCACGGCAATACACGTGCTCGTCATGATCCCGACTTCCGTTCACAATTCAGTGAGGGGTAGTTTGTAAAAAGTTAAGGGCTCCATTTTGTTATTATCCAAAATGGAGCCTTTTTGTTAGGAGTAAAAAGTAAAGAGATTTACTTATGTTGAGCAAACCTCTATATTTTTTCTATATATCTCCATATTTGGTGGAGTATATTACACCAAGTTGACCTAGTTTTTAATGACTGAAAGGAATACGTTCAGCGAATGAAAAATATAGTGGTATCCACATCTTACTTTACACATATCTTTGGAAATACTATTGTGGTGACAAAAGAAAAGCCACTCACTCCGTCGAAACGGAAGAGTGGCTTTGGTTCTGATGCGGGAAGTGTTAGTCGATCAGATGAAGTGCTGGGAAAAGCTTAGGTTCGCGGTAGTAAGCGATACGGAGCTTTTCATTGAGTTTTGGTTCAATTGCCTTTGAAAGTTCTGTTGTAAGAGATTTGCTTTCAGGCGTAATAGAGCGGAAGATCAGTATGATCATGATGCAATAAACCATAAATTCAGCCCCTTTCCATAACCCAAAGTAGTAAAATGCACTGCCGACGATACCTGTCATCAACAGTATCCATGGTGGGAAGCGGTGCCCGAATATTATCGGCCATGGTTTAATCTTTACTATCTTCAGTTCTGTCGGGAAATCTCCTCGAGTATACGAACCGTCCATAAGGAAAGAGATCACTGAGATTCCGAACTTTATGAATGTCATCATGATGAACACAATTGGTCTCATGAAGAGCATGACGGCAAACAAGACAATGAATAGACCGAGAGAAATACGGTCATTGCCAGGTTCGGGGTGTCCGTAGAGTCGCCACTCCTTCTGTTTACCAAAGACAAATTTGTATGCCCATGATGAGCGGGATAGGGTATAGTTGTACATGGAGGTCCTCCATAGCAGTTGATTTATAGGGAACTGATTGGGTTTTCTACCCCAAAGCTAGTTGAATAGTATTATAAAAATGGTTGTTTGAAAAGAGATTGTACGACCTCACTACCTTTGAGACTCCATTTGATAATTAGCTCTCCAATACTCCATTGGGGAAATAAGACCTGTATCTTCACGTAGTCTCTTGTATTTATTTATATCAATACAACCAAGCCTCCCTTGACCCCCACATTCCTCTCCTTGACAAAACCTTGCTTCAGTGTATTGTTTTACTAAATGCAATAGGTAAGTCCTATAAAGAAAGCATTTGATCTTTGGGTTTTCTTTTAATCATGAATATTTTGTTTTATTACCGACGTCATTTCCTGTTGGGAATTTTTTGATAGTGTTATGACGTTAACAGAGTGGTAAATTTATCACAATTGAAAAGTACAAGGAGTATAAAATGACGCAATATTATTCTCGCATTCCATTTGGATGGGAACAACCTGATGGTACGGTTCATATTTTCAAGTTCGGTCCCGACCCTGATGGTAGTGACTTACCGTGGTTCGAAAAGACTGAAGAAGTCATGAATCTTGGTTCATTTAATATGATCGGTTCACAAACAGAAATGCACAATGGTTTGTGCGACGATACTGGCATGTACACCAGCCATCTTGGTGTTCTTTGTCAAAAGTTACTTAAAAATGCACCTGAAGGAACTGAGTTGGTAACTTTCAGTGATAGCTCAAGTTGTGGGACAAGGACTTTCAAAGAGAAAGTTACTGCCAACTTCTACTTTAGCTATTAAAGTAGCCAAGTTTTTACAAAAGGCATCTCTCTATGAGCGATGTCTTTTTTATATGCAGGGTAAATGTAGGTAACGAGAACAGGGACAATAAATTTATAGGTGGAGATGCAGGGAATGCAGGGATAATTAACTTATGCAAAGAATGGGTCCTGACCCCATTCCTGCGTTTTCTTCTAATGATAAGTGGTGGCTGACCCCGTTTTCTCCTCAATAGGAAAAAGGTACCTGACACCTTTTCTGCGGCGATAATTGGTGCACGTGGTATAAATCGATGGGTTACCGTGGTAATTGTACACGATAATCTGTGTCCGGCTGCGTTCAGTAGTAGGTTGATTCAGTACGTCCATTTCCAGTCGTTCACGGCTATTATCCTTTGTTTTTCTTTTCTGCGCGCTTCTTACGCGCATCTTCAGTCGGTCAAACGACGAAATTTTGTAAGTTCTGAGTTACCTACACCTCGTTCCAATTGATCCCTGAGAACGTCTGTTTTGATATAAATAAAAATGGCTATAGGAGTGGTGACTCACCCCTACAGCCGATGTTAAGACTTACGTTTCTAAAGGAAAAACCTCTTAACAAGATAACTCTATCATAATCAGCAATTTACGCAAGTTTTATCTTCATTTTCTTTGTGAGATTTTCCTTTAAGAAGGGATATTTCAAACATCTAAGGAAAAACCATGAAAAATAAAGGTGTCAGGTACCTTTTATAAACTACAGAACGACACTAGTTTAAAACCAAAAACACAAAAACCACCCTAAAAGGGCGGCTGTGTTTTGGTGGAGATGGGGAGTAATTCGTTGAAACGACTAAAAGCTTATTTGCAACGATTCTGGAATTACTACCAACGCTCACCGAAGTTGCAAAATGTTCTTGCTACACAAGCTTAACTTTACGACTAAGAGTCACAAGTCGTGTATTAAATACTATAAAGAATATAGAGATAAGAAAAGAAAAGAGACCACAGGGCGAACCATGCGGTCTCAATTTGACTGAAGAGCAGATGAATTTTCAGCTCGCCTGCTTCATCGCAGCGACCACGTCAAGCATGACGCTGTCGCTATGAGTGAAGACGCGAGCCTGCTCATCTCCGTCGGTCGGCCAGTGAGCAATCACCTCTTCAATCATGGCGATGCACTCGGGAAGCGTGGCGAAGACCGACTGAATGCCGGCACTGTATGCGTTCGGGTCGCCGTCTTCAGCGATGAACGTCACACTGATTTCGTTGTCGTCGATAGGTCGAGCGAACGTGAACATTGCACGTCCAGCAGAGATGAAGCATCTCAATTCCACCTCGCCAAACCGACCACCCATGCCACCGCCTGCGTCCTTTACGAGGTCGTAGAGACCCTTACGATAGACATGCCGCAGGAACTTGTCGATGTAAAGCTGCAGCGTTGACATCTCGGCGTTCAGATAGGACGTGATAGCCGTCTCGACGTGAGGCATTTCAGTGATGTCGCGAAACAGGTTTGCGAGTGCACCGATTTCGATTGAACGGAAGACGTTGTCGCCGTCGCCGATGGTTGTCAGGTTCGGTACAGGATGGCGTGTCTCGCGTTCGAATTCGGCACGATGGATAGCAATCCACTCTTCTTCACTCGTTCTGAACTCCTCAAATGCATCTCCGATGATTTGCGGCAGATACGGGGTGAGGTAGTAGAAGTCGTACTTCTCGTCGTGTTCAATCTCGAGACGACGAAGATGTTCAAGGAAGAAGGCGAGAAATGCTGTTTCTCCTCGCGTCTTCGCATCGCGAGCGAGTTGCCGACGAACTCGATTCATCAGTTCTTCTTTTTTCATGGAGAGTCTCCTCTATAGTCAAAATTGAAAGGAATGTCCTGTAAAACAATACACTAAAATAGTGTATTGTCAATGGTTGACTGTTCCGTCTTTGTCGAACCAGATAATGTAGATGAGGTCGTCACTTCGGCCGAGGGAAAAAAGGTGTCAGGTACCTTTTATAAACTACAGAACGACACTAGTTTAAAACCAAAAACACCACACAATTGTGTGGTGTTTTTGGTTTTAAATAGTGGAGATGGGGAGAATCGAACTCCCGTCCGAATCGGGGTGTGATTGTGAGTCTACAGTGCGTAGTCTATCCTTTGGTTTAAAGATGATAGCTAGAGGAAAAACAAAACACTATCGTCTCGAGTTGTTTAATTCTTAGAAACCTAAGACAACGACAAAGGTTTCCAAAGTCTCGTGTCTATTCTACCCGAGAAGCCGTATGAGACGTTTAACTTCCGAGCATCACTCCGGCCTGGCGTTATTTACGCGAGAGCGGGAGTGAATCCAAATGCGTTAGCATAAGGACTTGGCACTGCTTTTTTTGCAAGTACAAAGTGGAACCTTTTAACGAATTGATTACCAATTTCGACACTGCACACATTCGACACGACCAACCGTCGATGCCTAGCATCCCCAGCTGCAAATTGAGACAAAGCCTTGTCTCAATTTGCAGCTGGGAACGGCGTGCTATTTCAAAGATCAACGCTGATATTATACAATATTTGATGATTTTATGCAAATTTCAATTTGATGTACGTGCTAATTGATGTTTGTAGAAAATAACCGAGGGAAGACCTTTCCCGTCGCTCGTCCGCTCCTCTTTAAGGACTCTCCTCCGTTATTTTCCATCGTGGTCTTTTTAGGGAGGTGGGTAAGGATAGTGATTTTTTATAAAAAGAATCCCCGACGCGCTGGTGCTGGTCGGGGGTGATATTGCCACTTGCAATGTTATTCATTGTTCTGGCGGACTCGTGTATCTTGTTAGATAGTAATGCTCGTAATCCTTGTCGTCATAGTATGACTCTAGCATTCCAGCTAACCAAGATATGCCAACGAATGATAGTACAATTAAAGTTAAAAGAAAAATTAATATGACCATCGCCGTTTTGAACGCAAATAATAGTATATACAACATGATCTCTAACATTCTTTGTTCTCCTTCAGTGTGTTGCGGTAAAATTAGTAATCGCTGTAGTGTCTTTCTTCCAGCTTTCCTATGATGTGAAAGATGCACCAAAATATTGCCATGATAGCCAATATCAAAACCAGTAAGCCAAGAATATTTAATGCAATGAAAATAAATATTTTTAACATGGTGGTTTTTTAAGGTTTTTAATCAAAACCGTAACGGCTTCTAAAGCGGTAACATATACATTTGTCACATATATGTTTTTCCAAACGATGTATCTGTGTCATCTCCGATCTCATCTTTTTGTAACAGAATGGACATTTGTAATGTAGGTAGTCACAAACAAAAAACAAAACTATAAACCATGCTATGGTAAATAGAAGAAAAGGGAACCATTCGGGTATAGAGTATTCCATTCCTGTGTCCTCCTTGTGTTGCTACTGATTTTTCAAAATTCTTTCAATATTCCTTTTGGTATCTCGCTCTTTGAGCTTCTCGCGTTTGTCGGCTTTCTTTTTTCCGCGGGCGATACCAATTTGAAGCTTTACTGTCCGTTTTTGATTATACCACTTGATTGCGGTTATTGTCAAACCTTGCTGTTCGCTTTTTTGTTCGAGTTCGGTCAGTTCTTTTTTGGAAAGAAGGAGTTTGCGAGGACGTTCGGGATCGTAGCCTTTTGGAGTGTTGGCTACTTGGTAAGGGCTGATGCTGGCACCGACCAAAAAAGCTTCGCCTCCGCGAATGATTACGTAGGCGCCGTTTAGACTACCTTTGCCGGTGCGCAAGGATTTCACCTCGTGTCCGTGCAGTACAACACCGGCCTCAAAGGTTTTGAGAATTTCAAAATCAAAGGTGGCTTTTTTGTTTTTAATATAGTCACTCATAACTAAGATGTATTCTACTATAGTATTTATTGGTTTTTTCGGCAATTGTTTGTGATGGAAGAGAGGGTGGAATAGAGACTTCTAAATAAAAGAATCCCCGACGCGCTGATGCTAGTCGGGGGTGTTTCAGTGTAGCTATTGATCATTTCTGGTTACGCTCGCTAAAATCATACTTAAGTACATTACAAATAATGTTATTCCGGTGGCTGTTAACATTCCTAAAGAAACGTTAATTATTTGTGTAATGTCAAAATAATGTAACATCGCTCAGTCCTCCTATAAGAACATAACATTGATAGATGAATCCTTCCTTTTCTGCTATTTTGATACAGCTTTTTTTCTTCTGTATATAATTGTACCCTAGAAGGTGGTGGGACGAAAGATGTGAGGGGCGGATGGTGGGACCATGGTCCCACCATCCGCCCCTCACATCTTTCGTCCTCGGCTTTATCCCGGACATTAAAAGTAGTCCATGATCTGCTTTTAGGTACTCGTAATCTTTGTTTTTTTCTGTATAATGCCAATATTATGTCAAAACCAAAGAATAAAGAAACCAAAGACCAAAATTCTACCTCAGTGGATGAGGTAGAAAAGACACAGGCTGAAATCAATGAGATCGAAGCCAAAAAAGCCGATTTAAAGAATGCTTCTGCCAATGGAGAAGGTGAAGGAAATGGCGCTGTTACTTCTTCAGATCCGGATAAAGATAAGAAAGGGCAAGGGCGTCTCCAAAAGACTAAGCAAAACTTGCCAATCGGCCCGGGTAATTTCTGGAACAACATGCTCACCACGGTGTTGCTGTTGGTATTTATTACCTTTGCTTTTAGTTATTTAACAGAGCAAAAACAAGAGCCGGAAGAATTGTCTATTTCTGAGGTAGTTGGTCAAGTGAAAGCGGGAGAAGTCAGTGAGATAATCGTGCGCGGTAGTCAGCTTGAGATCAAGTACAATGACGAAACCAGAAACGCCGGTGAAGCCAAAAGAGAGACCGACGCTTCCATTACCGAATCATTGACCAATCTGGGGGTAAGTACCGAGCAGTTGAATTCGATCAAGATCGACGTGCAACGCGAGACCGGTTTTGGCTATTGGTTTGGCCAGTTTGCTCCGTTTCTGTTTCCGCTTCTTTTCTTGATCTTGATCATTTGGTTTTTCACTCGTTCGGTCAAGGGAGCGGGAATGCAAGCTCTTAACTTTGGTTCGAGTAAGGCGCGTATGATCGACCCCAACGACACTTCACAAAAGGTAACTTTCAAAGATGTGGCCGGAGCCAAGGAGGCTAAGCAGGAGTTGGAGGAAGTGGTTGATTTTCTAAAGAATCCTAAGAAATTTTTGGATATTGGAGCTGAGATCCCTAAGGGGGTGATGATGATGGGGGCGCCGGGAACCGGTAAGACACTACTCGCAAGAGCGGTGGCCGGTGAGGCGGGCGTGCCTTTCTTCTCGATCTCCGGTTCTGAATTTGTGGAGATGTTTGTGGGGGTGGGAGCGTCACGAGTGCGAGACTTGTTCTCCATGGCCAAGAAAGCGGCGCCGGCTATCATCTTTGTGGATGAGATCGACGCGGTGGGGCGAGTGCGTGGTACCGGAGTGGGAGGAGGTAATGATGAGCGTGAGCAAACCCTCAACCAGATCTTGGTGGAAATGGATGGGTTTGAGCCCAACGCCAAAGTGATCGTGATGGCGGCCACCAACCGTCCGGACGTACTTGATCCGGCTCTGCTTCGCCCGGGACGTTTTGATCGTCGCGTAACCATTGATCTGCCTGATCGCAAAGATCGTGAAGAGATTCTTAAGGTGCATGCACGCAAAAAGCCACTTCAGGATGATGTTAATCTGGATGTGGTGGCCCAGCGAACTCCCGGATTTTCCGGAGCCGATCTATATTCACTGATGAACGAATCAGCCATTTTGGCGGCACGAGAAAAGCGTAAGAAAGTAGGACAGTTTGATATTATCCGTTCTATCGAGAAGGTGATG
Organism: uncultured Candidatus Saccharibacteria bacterium; assembly: GCA_964350745.1. Taxonomy (GTDB): domain Bacteria; phylum Patescibacteriota; class Minisyncoccia; order Phycocordibacterales; family UBA918; genus OLB19. Next base: position 22,987 of record CAYGKU010000004.1, read on the forward strand.
CTTGGTCCGGAGCGAAAGAGTCATGTACTGTCAAAGCGTGAACGATTACTTACCGCTTATCATGAAGTGGGACACGCCTTGGTGGCGTCGGTCTTGCCGTACACCGATCCGGTGCAAAAGATCTCCATTATTTCTCGCGGACGAGCGGCCGGTTATACGCTTAAGTTGCCTGATGAGGATCGTCGCATGCATACCAAGAAAGAGTTCTTGGATGACATCGCCATGACGCTTGGTGGCTACGTGACCGAGGAAATGATCTACGGCGACCTAACTACCGGTCCGAGCAACGATCTGCAAGTGGTGGCTAACTTAGCTCGCGATATGGTAACCAAATATGGCATGAGTGATCTCGGTCCGATTGCCTTTGAAGGTACCGGTGGTCGAATGATCGGTGGTGGGGTAAGTGAAGATAGGGGATACTCGCCACAAGTAGCTAAGGCGATCGACGATGAGATTAAGAAAATAATCGAAGAAGGAAAAGAGAAGGCTCGAGAAATTCTCAGCAAACACCGCAAAGCACTTGATGTGATCTCAAAGAAACTGGCAGAAGTGGAAACTTTGGAAAGAGAAGAATACGAGAAACTTCTAAAGCAAGAAGGAGTGGAAATCAAAGACATCTACAAAGAACAGCGAGAAGACGGTGAGAAAGTGGGTGACCCTTCAAAGGTGCTTGAGCTTCATCCTGACGAAGATACTTTGGCAAATAAATAGATCTTCATTCTGAACTAGATTGAAGTGATGGAATTAAAAAAACGGCCGCAAGCGGCCGTTTTTGGTAATCAGGTTCGTGTGGTGAATTTAATGTCTGATTTTTGTTGGAACAGTATGTAAAATTTCTTGCCAAGAAATTATTATGTTGTTCCTGTTCAAGAAATTCCTGGCACGATTATGCAGTCCAAGTTCACTATAATAAATATCCTCTTGATAGTTTTGAGTGATCTTGATTGCCATTTCAAGAAAAACAATTGCCGGTATGTGACTGCTATCAGCATACTTTTTAAGAACTTGATCTTTTTCCCAAATGGCTATTTCGTTCCATAAGAACAATACACCTAACGGATCAGTTATGTCTTCTGTTCTCGCGTCAATACAGAGTTCGTATGATCCTCCTAAGTGAGTGTATATAACATTGTTGACGTTTGCATTTTGAAAACAAATCAGTTTGCAAGAGTTTGGATTCCAGATGATCTTTTGAACTTTAGTATCATCGTCCAGGGTACAGCTTGGTACGTCAGTGTTTATATTATCAATATTCATGAACATCTCCTTAATGGATTTATTGTTGATCTTTCTAAAATCAAGATAGCATGTTTTAAACACATAATCTACAAAAAAGCAGGTCGTAGACCTGATGAAATTTAGTTATTCTAAAAAGTGTCCTCTGTATACTCTTGATAGATCACTATAACATAATTTGGGAGGTAGTGCGGGGTAAATGAACGGCGCCGTAGGCGCCGTTCATCACACACTTATTTTTTTACGCCTCCTTTTCTTTAAGGTATCCTCACCAACAATCTTGCCGTCTTCCATTCTTACTACCCGATTACAATACTTAGTATATTCTTCTTCGTGAGTCACCATTACAATAGTTTGTCCGGTTTTGTTAAGTTCGCCAAGTAGTTCAATGATGGCGGTGCCTGACACTGAGTCCAAGTTGGCAGTCGGCTCGTCTGCAAAAATAATCTTAGGATTACTGGCGATGGCTCTGGCGATCGCCACTCTTTGTTGTTCTCCTCCCGATAGTTGTGATGGTAGGTTTTCGTATTTACCTTTTAAACCAACATCATCGAGCACTTTCATCGCTTTTGTTTTTGCTTGGTCCCAGTCTTCACCTTTCATTAAAAGTGGTAACATGCAATTTTCTTCAGCATCAAGGTCGGGCACCAAAGCATAGTCTTGAAATATATAACCTAAAGTTTTAAGGCGAAATTCTGTTTGTTCGCGTTCCTTCAGAGTACTGACATTAAAACCGTCTATTACTATAGTGCCTTCGCTAGGGTGATCAAGTAACGAAAGTTGATACATAAAGGTTGATTTACCCGCTCCTGATTTTCCCATAATAGCGACAAATTCTCCCTTTTGTACTGACATATCAACCCCTTTAAGAACGTGAGTAGACACGTCGCCGGTGGTGAAAGTTCTATGAATATTTGTAGCTTTGATCAAGTCCATAATTTATTTTCTACCTAAGATGGAATTAAGGGTGTTTTGCCTGGTAATAAGCCAAGCGGGTAAAAGGCCGGCGATCAGAGTGGTTATAAATAAGGTGATGAATTTAAAGAAAGTTTCGAGTGGATCTGCTACCAGTATGCCATCACTGAAAGGAAATTGTATCGGATTGGCGTCAAAGTAGGGAATAAGTATTCCGTAAGTTAAGAGAGCACCAAGAGCCGAACCGGCCAAGGCGTAAAAGGACGCTTGTAGCACATAAGCGATTTCAATGGTTCTTTCACTTATGCCTATTCCTTTTAAAATACCAATAGTGCGCCGTCTGGATAAAGCATTAATGAAGATGATGATAAAAATAGTGATTGAAGCCACGATTAGTCCGATCGATCCGATAAAAGTACCCAGTAGATTAAAGGTCTTTTTGATGTCGGCTAAGAACTTTGGTACACCTTCCTCATAGGTCTGTATTTTGGCGAAATCATCCAGATTGCTGTTTAAGAGATGTTGTTTAACTTCTGCGTTTTTGGCGGGGTCACTTACTTTTACCGCTATCAAGTCGGCATTCATGTCGACTATGCCAAATAATCGTCTAAACTCTCTTTCCGGTATAAAGGTGTTGAGATTGGTGTCATCAACCTTTGATTGTACCAATCCTTTGACAATAAATTCTTTGGAAATATCTCCGGCAGTCAAGCGAACGGTGTCTCCCGGGTGTACATCTTCAACGGTGTCAAAAATATCACCGTACAATTCTGCAAATTGACTAAGATAATAAACTCCGATTAAGATACGTCCTTCTTCGTTGGGGTCAAGGTACTCACCTTCGACCACAAAATCACTGAGATGCGAGGTTTTGTCTTCGTTTTCGATATTGATACCGGTAACTTTTACACCGGCGGTGTCAGCGTCACCTTTCAAGCGTCGTCTTTCACGATAGTTGGCCTCTATCACTCCATTGCCAATATAGCGTGCGGAATAAGAAGTGACTTCCGGGTAAGTGTCTATTTCGTTGAGAATGGTTTGGGTATTTAAAATGTGGTCTTCTTCACTTTTGGCGCTTATGACCAAGTCTCCCAAAGAATTTTCCCGCACCGCTCTTTCCGCGCCGGTAATCAGTCCGATAAGAACACCGGAGACAGCGATCAGATTTAGGAAGGTTAGCATCATCACAAAAATGATGAGCATGGTTGTCCATACGCTGCTGCGTTGTATCTGTCTGAATCCGAGTAGTAATCCGATGCGAATATTGCGCATAAAATAATTTTATTAAGGAGCAACTACGATATCTCCTTCGGTTAAGCCATTCACCGCAACATAGCCGTCATTACCGACCAAAACAACATCCACCGTGGTGGTGGCAACTCTTTGGTTGCTGGCATTTAGAACTACTGAATACACCCCGTCTTTTTCGTCTACGAATCTTCTTGGTACTCGCAAAGTATCGGTGACCTCTTCCACGATAATATCAAGATCGGCATTTAGTCCGCTTCTGAGCCAGGTTGGTTTTTCGTCAAAGGTAAGGCGAACTTCAAAGTAGGTAACTCCACCAATGTCAGAACCTTCAACTGATATTAGGTTTACGGTAGCCGGTACGATCTCATCCAGTCTGGCATCGAAACGAACTTCGGCTTTTTGTCCTTCGGTGATATTGACTATGTCGATCTCCGGAATGCGAGCAACCAACTCAAAGTTGTTTTCACCAAGTAGGGTGATGATGGGAGTTGATCCCACCACTTCGCCGGGAAGAGCATTGGTCTTGGTAATAGTGCCGTCAAAAGGTGCTGTTAGGAGTCGGTTGTTCCTGTCGATGTTTAATTTGGCTAAGCGGGCTTCCGCTTGGCTGATGGAGGCGTTGGCTTTAGCCAACGCCTCCGCCCTGGCCGGAGCTTTGATCTTTATAGCTTCTGCTTCAGCCACTTTCAATTCTTGTTCTGCCAGTTTGATATTGCTGTCTTGTTGTACTAAGGCCAATTCATAAGCGTTCTTATTGGCGGTGTAGGTTGAAGATTTTTTGTTTGGAATATCAATATACCAAATAGTGTTACCGTATCGTGAGTTGGGGTCGAATTTTAATCTCAGATCACAATCACCAAAAGGAGCTGCTTGATTAGTGGAGGCAAGGAAGGTGCCAGTTTCTAGGCCGGTAAGATTGAAGGAGTAGCCTGAGTCGGATTGTGAACGGAACATTTTGATCTCATAAACACCTTCTTGATCACAGGTGTATGTTCCGGATACTACAGGAGCGATAGACTCTTCTTCTTTGTCTTCAGGGTAAGCGCTTAACCCTGAAGATAGTAATGCTCGTCTGCTGTTGGCGACTTTCTGTGCTTCTATTTGTATGACGTTTTCAAGAGCATTTTTTTTCAGTGTGACAGTCTGGTCTGCTGATGAGCGAGATTCTTCGCTGGTGCCGGCGATTAGTTCTGCTCGTTCAGCTTCTGCTCTTTCAATGGTGGCCAGTATCTCGGCTTGTTCGGCGCTTAAGGTTCCAGGGTCTAGTTCAGCCAAGACTGTACCGGTTGTTACTTTGTCACCTTCGTTCACGTTTAATTTTTGAAGAATTCCGCTGGTTTGAAAACCCAGTGAGACGATATTCTTGGCCTCGGCCACACCGGAAACTGAGACTGATTGTCTCACGGTACCTATATCTACTTGAACTGACGCGCGATCATCAGTGTCGGTATTGAAAGTTTTGATCATCAAGGTGATGGCACTGATAATCAAAATAATGGCGATGATTATGTAAGTACGCTTACGAGAAAATATAAAAGACATGTCAACATTATATCATCCGGTTTGGGGGTTTGATTTGGAATCGTTAATAATTGTTTGGTCGAAGGAAATTGTCATAGGCCGCCAGCTACGCTGGCGGCCTATGACAATTTTTCGAAAATACTCTTGTGGTACTAACCAAGGACCACAGAGGTATATCAATTGAAAACTTACTGTGTCCGCCCGCCAGGACTCGAACCTGGGACCACGAACTATATGAGTGAAAAATCCTTTGTCCGCCAACTTGGACTCGAACCAAGGACCACAGAGGTATAAGCTCTGCGCTCTACCAACTGAGCTATTGGCGGACAAAAGATTTTTTGAAATTAACACTCATACAATTCTTCGTCTCAAAACTCAAATGTTATCACGCTTGGTTTTTCAACTTGAATTGTAAGCTTCGCGCTCTACCAACTGAGCTACAGGCGGATGTGAGAAGCAAAATACAAAAGTTTATTTTTGTATTTTGTTCGAATGCTCCGCCTGTATAAGTATTCATACAGGCGGTTTGGTAGCAAAGTCAACTATACCGCGATTTTAAAACTAACTCAACAGTTTTTATAATTAGATAATACGACCAAGAACTATTGCTTTTTTGGTCAAAATGTATTTTACTGGAAGAGGTTTACAGTTTTTTGCAGCAATTGTGTTAACGAAAAAATGGAGGCTAAAAACAGATACTCTACTTGATATTTCATCACCAGACACTATTTTTAACTAGATAATAAAAAGGGGGTGATATTTATGAAAAGCACAACATTTCATAATTTAGCACGTACGGTAGTGGTGCGTGCGGGAGGTGGTCCAGCCGCGGTCTGTTAAGGCCTCTACCTAGTATTTGAGTTTGTTTTGAGTAACTAACCAACAGCAGTACATCAAACTTAAATACTTTGTATTTGTTGCAAGCCACTCGGTATAGGTTTACCGAGTGGTGATTTTTATACCTATTCCATATGCAATCTCTTTTCGATCTCCGCTACATGTCTGGCGATTGCGGGGTGATCTTTTAGTACTGGGTCGTTCTTGATCAAGTCTTGTGCTTCATGGCGAGCGGCTTCAACCAGCTTTAGATTTTTGATCGCTTCCATACCGAGGTCTGATAGTCCAGACTGCTTTTGGCCATAGAGGTCTCCGGAGCCACGAAACTGCAGGTCATGCTCGGCTAGCTCAAAACCATTCTTGGCGGTGGTGAGGGCTTTGAGGCGTTGCTTGGTCTTGTCACTTTTGCTTTCGGTGACGGCAAAACAGTACGCTTGATGGGTCCCACGCACCACGCGTCCGCGGAGTTGGTGAAGTTGAGCTAGGCCAAATCTTTCCGCTCCTTCGATGATGATGTTGGTGGCGTTAGGAACATTCACTCCCACTTCCACCACGGAAGTGGCTACCAGAATGTCGGTCCTGTGTTCGGAAAAATCTTTCATGATCTTGTCCTTTTCGGCCGGAGTCATTTTGCTGTGGAGGATGGCGATGCGGTATTTTTGAAATTCCTTTTCTTTCAGTCTCTTGGCTTCGGTGGTGACGTTTTTCATGTTGAGGGCATTCTCTTTACTCGGATCCGGCTCATCAATGCGTGGGCAGATCACGTACGCCTGTCTGCCACTGGCCAGTTCATCGCGTACATGGTCATACATTTCTTTGGTTTGCCCCGGGCCAATTATTTTCGTGATGATCGGTTTGCGCCCGATGGGCATCTGGTCGAGAATGGTGATATCAAGGTCGCCGTAGATAGTGAGAGCTAGAGTGCGGGGGATCGGAGTGGCGGTCATGGAAAGCAGGTGAGGCAGGTGCTCGTCTTTTTTAGCCAAGAGCTTGCGCTGGTTGGTACCAAAACGATGTTGCTCATCGATAATGACACAGGCTAAGTGTTTGAATTCTACACTCTTATAAATGAGTGAATGAGTACCGATCAGAATTGGAATTTCACCATTCTTGACCCACTTCAAAAGCTGGGCTTTGGAGATGGAGGTGGGTTTGCTTGGGTCAGACTTGGAGGGGAATTTTTGGCAACCGCTACCAGTCAGGAGGCCGATCTGGATCGGTAGATGTTTGAAGTATTCGATGAAACTGGCAAAGTGTTGTTTGGCCAAGATCTCGGTCGGTGCCATGTAGGCGACTTGGAGATTACCAAATTCCAGTTTTTTGCCCAGTCCTTCCGGTGGCCGCGAGGTGGCAACCGTGTAGGCGGACGTGGCCGCGACAGCGGTCTTACCACTACCCACATCGCCTTCGAGCAAGCGCGACATCGGGTGTTTGCCGAGGAAATTCTTATTGATATCCGCGATGGCTTTTTCCTGCGCTTTGGTAAGAGGGAAAGGAAAACGGTCGATAAAGGCTTGTAGCTGTTCTTTGTCTGACTTAACCTGATAACTTTTGGCAACGCTCATGCGATCTCGTTCTCGCGCTTTGGCGGTTTGAATATAAAAGACCTCTTCAAAAGCAAAACGTTTGCGAGCACTTTCGGCATGTTCAATTTTTTTGGGAGAATGGATCCACACCAAAGCGGATCTTAGTTCCGGTAGATTGTATGGTTTGATGATGTTTGAAGGTAAGGGGTCTGTGAGTTGGTCTAGAATTCCTTTTTCAAAACACTTTAGAACGGTGTGATAGAACCATTTGCTGGTCACTCCCTTGGTCTCGCGGTAGATCGGATACAAAGTGTCTTCTTCCTCTTCGGTACCTTTAAAGATGGTGTCGTGGCGGTCGATGGGTAAGTTTTTCAACAATTCAATTTCCGGATTTGATAGGTAGAGTTTGCTTTCGCTACCGGCCACTTTGCCGACCAGCTTTACGTACACGCCGTCTTGATACATTTTGGCGATGTATGGTTGATTGAACCACATCACTTTTATTTTGGCCGAACCATCCTCCACCATGGCTTCGGCGATCGGTACTTTGCTTTTCCAAGCTTTGCGGGTTTTTAGGCCGGTCAGTTGACCGTAGACTACGGTGTCTTGTCCTTTGGCTAAGTTGCTGATCGACTGCACGTCGCTGGTGTTTTCGTAGCGGGTGGGGAGGTGGTAGAGCAGGTCTTTAACCGTAGTTAGTCCTAAGCGTTTAAGAGCCTTCTGATGAAGGGCGTCGATACGGAAGTGGGTGCTTAAGGGGTCATGTAGTTGCATGCGTCTAATGGTAACAGATTTTGAGGGATTTTTGATAGTTTTGTTTCTTACCTTAATTTTTCTGTATCTTTCGGTTGTTCTAAAAACGACTGGTAATTTTAGTGTATACTATTCTTCTATATAATTTTTTAAGAAATAGCATGCCAAAATCACCAAAAGCCACACCAAAAAAGAAAAATACCAAAAAAGACTACAACAAGCTCGCTTTAGCTTCACATAAAAAGATGAAAGGGAAGATCGAGATCATTAGTAAAGGATCGCTCAAGACTAAAGATGACTGGAGTACCATGTATACCCCGGGGGTAGGAGCGGTGTCGACTCACTTGGCTAAACATCCAAAAGAGGGGAGGAGCTACACCATAAAGAACAATACTGTAGCAGTGATCTCTGACGGTTCGGCGGTCTTAGGTCTTGGAAATCTGGGGGCGGTCCCAGCGCTTCCAGTAATGGAAGGGAAGTGTGTGATCTTTAAAGAAATGGCGGGAGTGGATGCTTTTCCGATCGTGCTTGGTACTCAAGATACTGAAGAGGTGATAGCGGCTATTAAAGCTATTGCCCCTACTTTTGGCGGGATCAATCTGGAAGATATTTCGGCACCGCGGTGTTTTGAAATTGAAGAAAGGTTGAAAAAAGAACTGGATATTCCGGTGATGCACGACGATCAACATGGTACTGCTATTGTAGTGCTGGCGGGAATTATAAATGCTTCTAAGGTGGTAAAGAAGAAACTGGAGACACTCAAGGTGGTGATAGTGGGAGCGGGAGCGGCCGGTAGAGCCATTGCGCTCCTTCTTAAACAAGCTGGTGTTACGGATATAGTTGTGACCGATACCAAAGGAGCAATCTATAAAGGCAGGACCGGACTGGAAGGGTATAAGCGACAGTTGGCGGAAGTGACCAATCCGGAGAAGAAACAGGGAGACGTGATGAGTGTGGTAAGTGGAGCGGATGTGATCATTGGAGTGTCGGGGCCGGGAACGATTGCGCAAGCTCATATTTCCGCCATGGCAGAAAAGGCGATCGTCTTCGCGCTGGCCAATCCGATCCCTGAGATCGTACCGGAGGATGCCAAGCGGGCCGGGGCCATGGTGGTGGCTACCGGTCGCTCAGACCATGCCAACCAGGTTAACAACGCTCTGGCTTTCCCGGGGATCTTCCGTGGTGCGCTTGATAAGGGAGTGAAGCATATTACCGATGAGATGAAACTGGCGGCCGCCAAAAAGATCGCCGGCCTTGTCAAAAAACCAACCGAAGACATGATCATTCCGCCGGTGATGACCGAAGGTTTGGTGAAAGCGGTGGCGAGTGCAGTGAAGAGGTGAGGTTGGTGTGGGAGCAAAGAACCATAAAGTGCCCTCGGGACATGTTCCGACGTCGGACCTTGGTTTTTTGTTTATTATAGATTAAAAAAGTCCCTGATTTATCAGGGACTTTGGTTTTAATGTAAATTTAATCGTCATGTTTTTCACTTCCGTACAACTTCATGAGTTCTCTATTCCTTATGTTATACATATAGTACGCAAGTTTTTCTTCTGTGAATTGTAACTGCTTCCACTCCAGGTGTTCTTCATTTATTGCTCCAATAAGTTCATTATAGAATTTATGGAAAACAAAAAAAAGACAGCTTCTTTCCATGGTTTGAAACATTCCATTAGCAATAATAATTAAAGATGAGCGTGCTCTATTTCTAATATCAGCTTTCAAAGTTTCTTTTCTTTTATCGCTAATATCAGCCTTATCAATTTTTGAAATTGTCTCGGTTGATATTCTCAAAACCTCATCAAAGGTTGAGCTGTTTTTTATTCCTTCTTGAGCTAGTATTAAGAAATTTTTCTTTATTTTCTTCACTTCTGTTTCCTCCGTTAGGTTTTGTGTACTGTTTAGAAAATTAGCTTCCGATAGAATATTGTCATTATGCTTTGATCATGTCAATCAAAAAGCCGGCAGCTTTAGCTGCCGGCCTTCTGACTTTTTGTGTTCATATTTTGTCTACGCCAAGGATA
>CAYGKU010000005.1:0-16245 GCA_964350745.1 uncultured Candidatus Saccharibacteria bacterium
GTTTCCAAAATGTGGTAAGAAAAATTTTACACCAGCTCGCGCGTTCAATTTGCTGGTAAAATCGAATCTTGGAGATTTTACCTCAAAAGGAGATAATCCGGTGTATTTGCCGGGGGAAGCTTGTCAGGGAATCTATCTTAATTACAAAAACATTCTCGACACCATGTCGCCAAAATTGCCGTTTGGTATTGTGCAAATTGGTAAGGCATTCCGTAACGAAATTTCACCTCGTAATTTTCTTTTTCGTACTCGTGAAATGGAGCAGGCCGATACACAGTTGTTTGTTAAGCCACATGAAAACAAAGAAGCTTACGAGCAAGTCAAACAGGATCGTTGGGATTGGTATCTTTCTATTGGTATCAGACCGGAGAATCTCCGCTTTAAACAACATGATAACCTTGTTTTTTATGCGTCAGACGCTTGGGATATAGAATACAACTTCCCGGGTCTTGGTTTTGATGAGCTCGAAGGTATTCATGATCGTACTGATTATGACCTTACTCAACATATGAAATTTTCCGGAGTCGATCTTCGCTATACTGATCCAGAAACAGGCGAGAAGTACATTCCGTGGATTTTGGAAACCTCAGTTGGTATGGGTAGGATGTTTATGGCTGTTGTTTCAGATGCGTATCATGAAGATGAGATTGGTGGTAGTGTACGAACCGTTTTAAAACTACATAAAGATCTGGCGCCGTATCAAGTAGCCGTCTCACCGCTCTTGAAAAATAAACCACAATTGGTGGAGAAAGCTAGAGAAGTGTTTGGTTCACTTAAAAAAGATCTTGGTAATGTAGCTTTTGACGACAACGGCAATATCGGCAAGCGTTATCGTAGACAAGATGAGATCGGTACACCGCATTGTGTGGTAATAGACTTTGAGACTTTGGGCGAAGAAAAGCCGGAACTAAAAGACACCGTGACTGTACGCGACCGCGATACCGGTGAGCAGACGAGAGTGAAGATCGAGGAGTTGGTGGAGTATTTGAGGAAGTAGAGTGTACTTTCGTCAAATTTTATGTAAATGTGATTCGATGATACAATGACCAGTATGGATAATAAAACTGAAGAAAAAAATATAGAAATTCTAGCCAGTCCTGAGAAGATAATCCCGAAATTTGCTTCGAGTGTTAATTTTAAGAAACTGGACAACGGAAATATAATACTTTCCTTTGTTGTGTCACCGGACGGTAAAACTGGTTCACTTATAGAGACAATAATGGTTGACACAAATCATGCTACTCAGATTGTTAAAGTTTTATCAAATGTAATAAATGGTGATAAATAATTATGACATATACAAATAATTTATTTCCGGTTGCATACATGGAAGAGCGACCAGCTACTCAAAGTGATGCAGTTAAGGTTGTTTTTAGTGCGGATACTGGAAAAACATACGATGACTTGTTTTTAAAGATGAGTTCTTTTCTAAAAGAAGAAATTGATTTGATTTCTTCTCATAGAGAAGAAATGAGAAATAAATATCCAGAACTACTTCTTGAATAAGTATGAAAGAGGAGGATAAAACAACAAATGATTTATATCGCGAATTGATAAATTTACAAGCTGGGTGGCGTGAAGAAACAAAAGGCTTGTTGCATGACCAGAATATTGCAATACAACAACTAGCTGAGGCCAAGAAAAAATTTGATAGAACAAAATACATTATTCCATTTGTTGTTTTGTTAATTCTAATACTATCTACGACTGCGCTAATTTGGAATAACAAAATTAAAATATGTTCAGTTACCTTTAAAGATGTAAGTATGTCTACTGATAACTGTATTAAATAACAATAGAGGTAAGATTCAGCTAAATTAAAATTTATTAAGTACTACCACTATGTGCTAAAGTAACGATACTATGACAGAAAAACCCGCCAAATATATCACCACCACTTTGCCTTATGTTAATGCGGATCCGCATATTGGTTTTGCTTATGAGGTGTTGCAGGCTGATGCTTTGGCTCGCTATTACCGCCTGCTTGGTCATGAGGTGTTTTTCAATACCGGTACCGACGAACACGGACAGAAGATCGCCCAAAAAGCCGACGAAAAAGGTGAGGATAGACAGAAATACGTTGATTACTATGCCAATGAATTCAAAAAACTAGCCGACCAAGAGACCGGACTTGATCTATCTTTTGATAATTCTATCCGCACCACCAACGAAGACCATAAAAAAGCAGCCCAAACTATTTGGAAACGTTGTGCTGATAAGGGCGATATTTATAAAAAGAAATATATCGGTTTGTATTGTGTGGGTTGTGAACTATTTTATAAAGAGACGGAATTAGATGAAAATAAGTGTTGCAAAATTCACGGCAAGCCAGTAGAGGAGGTCGAGGAGGAAAATTACTTTTTCAGACTATCTAATTATCAAGAAAAATTAGCGGAATATTTAAGTGATGAGACTCGAACTTTACCAAGTTGGCAAAGACAATGGGCTCTCGAATTTGTTAAAGGGGGACTTGATGATCTTAGTATTTCAAGACAGAAAAGTCGTATGGATTGGGGAGTGCCGGTACCGGGAGATGGTGAGCATGTGATGTATGTGTGGTTTGATGCCCTTACCAACTATATTTCAACTTTAGGTTGGCCAAACGAAGAAGGAAATTTCAAGAAATTCTGGATTGAAGGCGAGGTGTTGCAATTGGCGGGTAAAGACCAAGTGCGTTTGCAATCTATTATCTGGCAAGCCATGTTGATGTCGGCTGAAATAAAAACCACCGACAAAATCATCTATCACGGATTTATCAATAGTGGGGGACAAAAAATGAGTAAATCGCTTGGCAACGTTATCAGTCCGTACGAGATGATCGAACGCTACGGGGTAGATGCCACTCGTTATATCTTGCTTCGCCATGTTCATCCTTTTGATGACTCAGATGTAACCTGGGAGAAAATGGACGAATGGTATACCGCTAATTTGGTAAATGGGCTCGGTAACTTGGTGGCTAGGGTGATGAAAATGGCGGAGACACACCTTGATGGACCAATAGAACTAAAAGAAATGCCACCAATAACTATGCCTTTTTTGAAGAAATACGATTTTCAGTCTGCCATGGATACTTTATGGAAAAGTATTCAAAATCAAGATGAAAGGATAACTGAGACGGAACCTTTTAAATTAGTAAAAGAAGATAAGGTGACTGGTGTTTCGATTATAAAATCTTTGGTATGGGAAGTTTACGCTATTGCTAGATATCTAGAACCCTTTATGCCCGAAACCTCCAAGATTATTCTCGAATCGATAAAAACTAACAAAAAACCCGATAATTTGTTTAAGCGATTGGATTAATAAAACAATATGCTAGATGATAATTTGATAATCCCAGTACATAAACTTAAGACTTTTGATTCTGGCTGGATATTTTTATTTATTGATGAGACCGGTGATCCTGGACATCCTTCACATCGTGACTCAAGTCGCTATTACCAGCTTAATATTGCAGTTGCACATAGAGATTCTTTAAAAATACTTAATAAACACTTGGCTGCGTTTAGGTATTTTAAAGAATCAGGAAAGGAGCTAAAAAAACATACTCGCGACGCAAAAATATTAAGTGAGGTGTATATAGAGACGTGTCTGCCAAAAATGGTGTATTATTTTGCTCTTTTATTTTGAATAAAAAAGATTATACTGGTCCATATTTACATAAACTTGGAAAAAACGTTCATCAGTATGATCCAAAAAAGTTTCGTAATTTTGTGATTAGAAAGAGCCTCGAGTATCTTTTTGAGGAATTTGTTTCTGTTGATACAAAGAAACATGATATAGAGATAGTATTTGATAGGTATCTTGAATCAGAAGAAGATGAGAAAAACTTGAAAGATTATTTAAGAGGAAACTATCGTTTACCTCATTTTGAAAAAATTGTTCAGGTGGATTCTGAATATTCAGAACCAATACAAGTAAGTGACTATATTGGTAGATATGTAAAGGAGTATTGTTTTGATGGAAAAGATGTAAGTGTTCCTATATTTGATTTTATTAGAATATTTAAAATGGAAAATCCAGATTATATAAAAGAAAAGCGCCCGGACACCCGATATCTATACTCATCCTACTATAGTTTTTTTTACTAAAAATCAAGTATCATTATAAACAAACACATCAATGCTATGAAATACACTCACATCGACACCCACACTCACCTAAACTTATCGGCTTTTAAGGAAGATCGGGAGGAGGTTTTGGTGCGTACGCGCGGAGCGGGGGTGGCGCATATTAATGTCGGCACCAAAGAGAGTACTAGTCAGAAAGCGGTGGAGATAGCGGAGAATAATGACGGGTCGTGGGCGATCGTGGGCCTACATCCGATCCAGACTACGCCCGATCATCACGATGAAGAAACTGTGGGAGAGAACGGCCAGCCTTTCACCTCCAAGGGTGAAGAATTTGATAAGGAATTTTATCGTGAGTTAGCTAAGAGTAAGAAGGTGGTGGGAATCGGAGAGTGTGGGTTTGATTATTTTCGGTGTGGTCCGGAGACTTATGAGGTGCAGGAAAGGGAATTTATAAAGCAAATAGAACTGGCTAACGAACTCGGTCTACCACTCATGATCCATACGCGTGACCCAAAGCCTGGGGGAACTAGTCCTACCGGCCGTAGTGTTTATGAGGATGTGTACCAGACATTAAAGCAATATGCCAAGGTAAAGGGTAATGTGCATTTTTACGCCGGTACTTATGAGCAGGCGAAGAAATTATTTGAGCTTGGCTTCACTGTTTCCTTTACCGGCGTGATCACCTTTGCCAAGGTCTATGAAGAAGTGGTGAGGGCGGTGCCGCTTGAGCTGATGCATGCCGAGACTGATAGTCCGTACGTGGCGCCGGTGCCACACCGAGGAAAGCGATGTGAGCCGATGTATGTGAAGGAGGTGGTTAAGAAGATTGCTGAGATTAAAGAATTACCGGTTGAAGAGGTACAGACACAGTTGCTTAAGAATGCGGAGGAGTTGTATGGGATTAAGTTTCAATAAACTAAACTCTTTGCAAGAGCTTTATTTTTATATAGAATTAATAGGTCTTAAACCAAATTGGAGGAAATTAAGATGAACATAAGTTCTTTTGCGAACGAAGTGATGTGGAGCAGGTTATCATCAGGTGTTTTCTTTATTGGTCCTGCTGGTTTTAATCAGTCTAATCGGATCCTAATAATTGGAATTGGTGGTTTCTACAATGAAAATTATATCTTTCTAATTACGTTAAAGTAAACGAAAAGCGCACCTAGATTTAGAAGGTGTGCTTTTTAAAACGTCCTAATCAAAGATCTTGATCAAATACTCATCAATATCCCGCTGGTCCCATTCATAGAATTCGGCATTATCTCGACGCAGGTCACGCGCCAGATCTTCGCCCACAAAACGCCAGTGCCAAGGCTCGAAGACATAGAAATCATTACCTTCCGGATAGGAAAGAATGAAGCCGTACTTATAAGCATTGTCCTGTAACCATTCGTAAGCTTCGGTGTTGGCAAAATCAGCTATGGCCAAGCCGGTATCAACATCCACTATGTCGACTGTGGTACCGAGTTGGTGTTCGGAATAGCCTTGATCGGCCGAGAAGGCATTGGCGCCACTACCATATACTTGAGTGTGGTGACCTTTGACAACTTGTTGTTCGTCAAAAGAGCGATAGGCAGAGATTACTCTGATGTCGTGGCCGGCTCTTTTGGCGGCGTTAAGTAGATCCTCCAAGAATTCCACCGCATCGCCGTGAAAGTATTGATCAGATTTTCCAGGCATGATGTAGCGGTCTCGTATTTTCTCTAGTTTCATTGGTACAAAATTCTCATTCAAGAAGTAAGTGCGGGAATATTTCTGTAGTAACTCTTCATCAGTCTTGGACAGCTTATCAAGGTCTTTGATGGTTCCTGAGAGGTCTTTTATCTGTTCTTCAAATTCATCATTTTTATTCTTTTCTCTCCTTAGATCTCTTTCAATATCTTCCAGCTCCTCACTGGTCAAAGACAGCATATCCGCCAATTCGGTGATGGTAGAGCTGGCTTGACGGCGTTCTGACTCTAAAGTCTCGGTCAAAAGAGAATTTGATTCGTCCAGATATTCCACTTCTCCCAACAGAGCTGATATTCTCTCGGCCTTGCTCTGGTTTTGTATGAATAAGTAGATGGTACCTATTATCAGAATAACCAAAACAACACCAACCACCACTTTGATGGTGTAATGATGGTCCGGTTCTGTGGTCTCTTTCTTAACCTCTTTTTCCTTAGGGTTCTTTTGGGACGGCGTTGACATTCATCTATTCTAACACGACAAATGGGTCGGACTCCAATCCCTTGTATAGGACGCTTTTTTGTGGTAATGTAGCCACGTTATTAATTTAAGTTCTGTACAAATATGTCAGAGACAAATATGCCGGCAGCTGAGGCTACTGGTAACGACGAGCTGGAGCTCGCCAGTTACGAGTTGGCCTTCCACGTACTTCCAACGGTTGCCGAAGGGGAAGTGACTAAAGTTTTTGATAATCTCAAAAATCTTATCAAGAAATCAGGAGGAGAATTGGCTGAAGAAGAAGCGCCACAGCGCTTTGATCTGGCCTACGATATTGAAAAATATCTGGAAGGCAAGAATCGAAAATTCAGCAGTACCTACTTTGGTTGGGTGCGATTTCAGATCGATCCGGCTAACGTCAATGAATTGACCGAAGGAGTGGAAGGTACCAAGGAATTATTACGTTATCTATTGGTAAAGTTGACCAAGGTTGAAGAACAAAATCCGTTCCTTTTCCATGAGTCTATTGCCAGTGGTAAGGTTCAAACCATCACCGATGAGGATCTTGATGAAGATAATGAAGAGGCTGATACCGAGAATACCGACAATGATATTGGGTCAGAAGAAGATGCTGAAAGTGAAGGAGTTGAGAGTAAAGAAGAAGACGCTGAAGTTGCCAAAACTGGCGAGGAGGACAAATAAACTGTATAATTGAGTTTATATTAAACTAAATTACACAGATTTATGTATCTTAACAAAGCAATGATCTACGGGAACCTGACCAGGGATCCGGAAGTAAAGTCTTTACCAAGTGGAATGCAGGTTTGTTCATTCTCAGTTGCTACCAACCGAGTCTATAACGACCGTGATGGCAAAAAGCAGGAGCAGACCGAATACCACAATATAGTTGCTTTTGGGAAATTGGCCGATATTACCGGCAAGTTCCTAAAGAAAGGAAGACCGGTGTATGTAGAAGGACGTCTTACCACGAGAAGTTGGGATAAGGACGGACAAAAACAATACCGCACCGAGATCATTATGGACAACTTCCAATTTGGTGCTTCCGTAGGAGGAAATGAAGGAGGAGAGGGAGCTTCATCGGCGCCAAGTAACGACAGCAAAGGCAGTGCTTCATCCGGCAAAAACGACTCAGTCCTACCAGACTACCCTGAAGAGGCTATTAATCCCGAAGATATACCTTTTTAATCTTAGGACCTACGCACTCAGCGAACTTCTTCGTTAAAACCGCAGATTTTTTATTCACCGTATGTACAATACGCCTCATAAAAAATCTTTGTTTCGCCTCGAATTTCATCCAAGTGCGTAAATCCTAAATCTAAATCAGTAACACTAAAAACATGGAACAACACAATCTACACAAAAAAACCTCTCTGGAGCATATCGACTACAAAGATATCACCAGACTGAACGCGTACGTCAATCCGCACGCTCGAATGATGAGTCGTCGTCGTACCGGCTTTTCCGCCAAAGCGCAACGCGACTTCGCGCGCGCTATCAAGCGAGCTCGGTTTATGGCCTTGATGCCGTACATCAGACACTAGAAAATTGCCCGAGAGGCAGAAAAAGAGTACAAAAAACAAGAGCTAGTTGTATAAATACAACTAGCTCTTGTTTTTTGTACCTTTTTACATAATAATATGGTTATACTTCTTAGGAAGGTCAACAGTGAGAGGTGAAGAAATGTATAACATACAAAATGCACAAATGGGTTCTTTGAATTACGGGTTTTTGTTTATGTTGCTAATACTCGTAGCTTCGTCAATCTTTGCTTATGGAATAGCAGGTTTGGATCCGACTATGTTTTTATGGTATCAAACAATCGGTTTTAGTTTGTCAGCTTTATTAGTGACAGTATCCTGTTTATTTTTTAAGCAAAAGAAGTGACTTTTGTCACACAAATACACCGTCGGTCTGGCTTGATCGGCGGTTATTTTATAAGAGGGATATAAATATCTATGCAAATCAAGATCAGACAACACAAAGAAAATAACCGAGGGGAGAACTTAAAGAGGAGCGACTAGCGACGGGGAAAGGTCTACCCTCGGTTATTTTCTGTGGTCATTAAGTAGCACAGGTGTCAGGCATGGTATTGCTTTTTGGTTCAAATGTGTTATAATACATTCCTGCTTCGCAAGAAGCTTATAAAAAGAGGAGTACAAAAATGGAAACAGGGCACATAATCTTTCTTGTTTTTTGGATATTATTTGAGATAGCCTTATACATTCGTTGTTATCCACGAGACGAAGTCTGGTCTTACGTTGATGACAGCTTAGCAAAACTAGATGATAACCTGCTAGATTTGCAACAAAAAGCAAACGAAAAGGAAGTACAAGAATAAAAAACTATTTTACAACAACTAATAAGCCTCGGTAGCACTATACGCCGAGGCTGTTTTTATATCAGAAAGCCTTAAGCCTTTTCCACCCGTTCAGAATACTCACCGGTCTCGGTGTTGATAGATATGATGTCACCTTCATTGATGAACATCGGCACCATCAGCTTGGCACCGGTCTCAAGGGTGACTTCTTTTTGCGCGCCGGAGGAAGTATTACCTTTAACAGCGTCCATGGCCTCGGTCACTTTTAGTTCAACTTTGATCGGTACTTTTACCCCGATGATCTCATCATCATAAACCAAGGCATCAAGATTGGACCTGGCTTTGATGAATTTGGCACCGTCGCCGACCAGTTCAGCTGAGAGGGGAAAGCGGTCGCTTGGCGTGCCGGCAGTATGGAACCAATACTCGTCGCCTTTTTGGAAAATATAGGTGATCTGGCGATTTTCGAGGTCCGCCTCCTCGGCGGTCTCGTTGACATGGAAGGTGTTTTCGACCACCCGACCACTTTTTAGGTTCTTTAGTTTGGTGATATTGACCGGTTTTCTTTGCTGTTTGCGAAAAACGTGGTATGAAAGTACTAAGTAGGGTTCATCATTGAAGATGATAACTTTTTTGGGAGTAATTTGGTTATAAGATAAGACAGCCATATTCGATTCAAAAATAATAAAAATTGTGAGAAGATATTAACATATATGTTGGGACTGACAAACTTAGATACCGGTAAGGATCTATCAGATGAAGAGATCTTAAAGAGATCGACCGCTCAACCTTGGCTGTTCTCTATTTTGCTTGATCGTTACCAAACAGCCTTTCTGCGCAAGGCGGAAAGCATTATCAGGGACAAGCGTGATGCCGAGGAAGTGGTGCAGGACACTTTTGTGAAGATCTACACCAATGCCGGTAAGTTTGAACCAAAACCAGGAGCCAAGTTTTCCTCTTGGGGCTATCGCATCCTTATGAATACCGCCTTTACCCGCTATCAAAAGCTGGTCAAGGAAGGGAAGCGTTTTGCTGTGCTGGATCCGGAGTTTGAGCAATTTATTGGTGAAAAGGCTGAACATAGTGGTTTTGAGGAGAAGCGTGACGGTATTGAGCGGGTGTTGGCGCGTTTGCCGGAGCATCTTTCTTATGTGTTGCGCCTCCATTATCTTGAACGGTGGAGTCATGAAGATATTGCCAAAGAGACCAAAGAGAAGGTGAATACCGTCAAGGTGCGAGTGCATCGCGCCAAAGCAGCTTTTCGCAAAGAAAGCAGGGAAGATGAAGCGGAGTTGTTGCTGTAACTTTGTGATAGAAGAGATAAGTTATAATTTATATAAGTATGAAATTAAATTTAAAGAACAGAATAATGCTTCGGGTGTGGTATAGCTATGCCATCAGTGTAGTATTTAGCTACGCTACTTTTCGGGGGCTGATCTTTGGCTTTAGCTTGGTGCTGTTTCTGAGTTTGGTGTCATTGCCTGACATCGTGTTCAATCTTCTAAATGTCAGGGTAGGGGCGGTACCGGAGTATCTGTGGCAGACCATAGCTTCAGCTGTGACTGATGGAGAGTTTTTAAAACTTTTGACCTTGGGAGTGATCATTTTTTCTGTTCTATCTTTGCGCTTTAGGGTGCCGGTGATGACTTCGCCTAGGGTGACTTAAGTAAATTTGTCCTGAGGGGAATCCTCGGGACGGGAGATGGGGAAACTATGACGCATAAAGGGCGGAAGCTTTGCTTCCGCCCTTTTCGCACCTCAAATTTCACCCTCGAATCTACTTACCAGCCTCCGCTTCAGCCTTGAGTTCTTTTCTGATATGACCGAGCAGCTCTTTTTTAACTTTAGTGTTTTCCCGTAAGCTGGTGCGGGCCGCGTCGTATCCTCGCCCCAGCTTCACTTCCGCGCTCTCGTCACCTCCTGGTGGGGTGTAAGTGTAGGAAGCGCCGGATTTTTTGATCAGGTCGTACTTTTCTCCTAAGGCCAAGAGTTCACCCTCGCGAGAAATACCTTCACCGTAGATCAGGTCAAATTCAGTGGTCCTAAAGGGGGAAGCCACCTTGTTCTTCACCACCTTCACTCGGTGACGGCCCCCAACCACTTCGTCACCCTTCTTGATCTGGGCAATACGACGAATGTCTAGACGTACCGAAGTATAGAATTTAAGGGCCTTTCCTCCCGGAGTGGTCTCCGGATTACCAAACATTACTCCCACTTGCATACGGATCTGGTTGATAAAGATCACTACCGTCTTGCTTTTGGCCACGATACCGGTCAGTTTGCGTAGGGCCTGACTCATCAGGCGGGCTTGTTTACCTACGTGGTGCGCACCCATTTCACCTTCGATCTCGTCTCGTGGGGTCAGGGCCGCCACCGAGTCGATCACGATCACGTCCAGTTTTCCGGACCTCACTAGTGACTCTACGATCTCAAGGGCTTGCTCACCATTGTCCGGTTGGGAGATCAGAAGCTCATCGAGCTTCACACCGATGTTCTTGGCATAATCCGGGTCCATAGCGTGTTCAGCGTCGATAAAGGCGCAAATACCTTTCATCTTTTGGGCTTCAGCTACGGCATGGAGGGAGAGGGTGGTCTTACCGGACGATTCCGGACCAAAGATCTCGATTATTCGACCACGAGGAAATCCGCCGATACCAAGAGCGTCATCCAGTCCGATGGAGCCGGTAGGGATAGCGTCCACGTTGACCTTCTTGCTCTCGTTTAGGGTCATGATGGCCTCATCGCCAAACTTGGTCTTGATAGCTCGCAGGGTTTCCGTGATATTGGATACACCGCCGTCCACATCCTTATTTTCAACCTCTGCTTTTTTTGTAACTTTTTTCTTTGCCATAGTAAAATTTTAGTTCTTAATAAATGATGCGGGAGTGTACACGAATGAACGCGCTATTTTAGTTTCTCGCCCGTATCTGTCTGTTGCCCGCAAGGTAGTTATAGTATACCCGTTTTCGAGCACTAATGCCTCTTCAAAGTTTCCGTTTTCGTCGGTAAAGATCTGTCGACCGTTAAGCCAAAGATGGGTGATGTTCTGTGTGTTGCCGGATAAAGTGATCACTCGGTCGTTATTTTGGGTGGGGGGTTCATTGATCAGGTTGATCTGTGGCCCTACGATCAGAAACCTAGCCTGAAATACCACATAAGTTCCAACAAAAGCCAGTAGAATGGTGGTCCCCACGATCTTGAGAGTACTCCTAAAATCAAATGAGCGAGTGTGTTCTTCCAACATAGTTAATAATGAGTGACTTTTCTAACGATGATGTTCGTCACGTTCATCATCCTCCTCTTCTTCATATTCATCATTTTCTTCCATTCCGTCCTGACCGAGCAGTACTTCACGTGGTCTTGAGCCATCAGCCGGTCCAATAACACCTTTTTCTTCCAAAAGATCGATCAGGCGAGCGGCTCTGGAGTAGCCGATGCGAAGCTTGCGTTGCAGGTAGGAGGTAGAAGCTTTCTTGGCCATGATCACTTCCTGCTTGGCTTGTTCAAATAATTCATCTTCTTCATCATCATCTCCCATTTCGCCACCTACTGAGGCCATGAAAGAGGCCGCGCTACCATCTTTTGAGTCCTCAAGATCAATAGTATCAGGCATCTCCGAATCCTGCTCTTTGAGGTATTTGACCACTTTCTTGATCTCTTCACCGGAGATAAAAGCTGACTGGATACGGGTGAGGCGTGGGCTATCTGAAGAAAGATATAGCATATCTCCTTGTCCCAGCAATTTTTCCGCTCCCATTTGGTCAATAATAGTACGCGAATCAACTTGTGAGGCGACGTTGAGGGCGATACGAGTAGGGACGTTGGCTTTGATGGTACCGGTAATTACGTTTACCGACGGTCTTTGAGTAGCTAACATCAGATGAATACCAACCGCGCGGCTCATTTGTGCCAATCGTACAATAAGAGCTTCCAGTTCTCTTGGGTAAGCCTGCATCAGGTCGTTAAGCTCATCTACAATAATTACAATATACGGTAGGGGTTCAGGTAGGCTATCTTTTTCTTCTTCGGGACTACCGTTTTCTTCCCAGGCTTTCTTGGCCGGTTTGTATACGTTTTCGTGGTAAAGATCCAAGCCTTGGATACCTTCGGCTTGCAAAATATCATAACGTCTGGCCATCTCGTTGACGGCCCAGCCGAGGGACTTGAGAGCCTTTTTCGGTTCGGTAATAACCGGAGTGAGTAAGTGAGGGATACCATTATATAGAGTGAGCTCCACTCGTTTTGGGTCGACCAAAATGAACCGTAGTTGGTCAGGAGAATTACGGAAGAGTAGTGACACTATAATATTGTGTATAGTGACCGACTTGCCCGAACCCGTAGTACCGGCGATTAAGGCGTGAGGCATGCGGGCTACGTTGGCAAAATGGACACCGCCGGCCACATCCTTACCAAGCGCCACCAAAAGCGGTCGAGGAGAGTCGGTGTATTCAGGATTTTTCAAAAGCGAAGCCAAGCCCACGGTCGAGCGGACAGTGTTTGGTACCTCAATACCAACGAGCGACTTGCCCGGGATCGGAGCCTCAATACGAATAGTGCTGGCTTTAAGTGCAAGCTGGAGTTCTTGCTGAAGAGCAACAATGCGAGAGATGCGCACACCTTGGGCTGGCTTCAGAGAGTAGCGAGTGATGGCCGGTCCGCTTTCAACCGCGTCCATCTCCACGTTGATACCGAATTCCTTAAGCGTGCGTTTGATGGTGAGAGAGTTGGCTTTGACATCGCCCACCTTAGCCTTACCTTTGTCTTTATTCAGGATAGATAGGGAAGGCGGAACGTAGTGTCCGCTAAAATGCTTCACCACAATGTCTCCGGGGTTTTTGGCGGAGGCTAGCTTATCGCTCACTTTGGTGGCCAGAGACTGGAGTGCTTTTTTTGGCTTCTCTTCTTCTTCAGCTTCTTCCTCTTCTTCATTTTCCTCCTCCACCTCTTCATACTCTTCATCTTCCAAAGGTTCGTATTCTTCAAGTTCAAGATCCTCTTCTTCAGTATTTTTCTTTTTGAAAAGTGGCCAGCTTAGTCCGGTGTTGAAAGTTAAAAAGACACCGATCAAAACAAAACCAAACAGCAACACTCCGGTCACCACCGTACCTACCAGGTAGGTGAGAGGATAGGTGAGGGCCAGTCCGGCGATACCACCTAGCCCTTCTTTATACAACTCCAAAAGAGCTAGTATGGAAATAAAGACCAAAGAGATTCCGAGGATCTTCGAGATACTGATACGGTCACCCTCACGAGGCTTCATGAGAGCAAACACATAAAAGATCGAAGTCAGAGGAGCCAGCCAAGCGCCGGTTCCAAACAACCAGATCAGGGTCGACTTGGTGTACCCACCGACCACGCCGGCGTAACCCAAAAGCGAGAACAAAAAAAATACCCCGAGTACACCCACAATGACAGCCACTATCGCCTGTTTGGTTTGCGGTGATAGATCATCAAATAAAGGTGCCTTCTCTTTTGTTTCGGTGGTGTTCTTTTTTCTCGCCATAACTCAAATTATTGTTAAATAAGGTATCAACATGATACCACGATGACAGCTTAATTTCTCATAAAAAGCGTTGTTTTTAATATTAGATTCTGACAAAGACAGTACCAAAAAGACAGGCAAGTTTAGAGGTTTCAGAGACACTTGCAAATAACAAAAATGTCTTTATAGTAGGAGTAGATAAAACTCAAGGACAAGAAGAAAAGGTGACAAAAAGACAAATGAAATTACTAGTAAAAGACACGTATTAGACATATGGAAAAGGATGATCTGATGACAGTTAAGAGACTGTCCGCTAACAATGAATATTATAATAACGTTTTTAAAAAGACAGAAAGAATGGTCTCTGTTGTCTTCTATATCCTGTCTTACATCGACAGAAACGAAAGGACAGAACTACACATAAAGACAGTAAGTGAAAAAGCCATGAACGTGCAAGAACTGTCTCTTGAAACCTTGTCCTTATATGAGCATGAAGCGAAAGAAAAGATATTTCCTTTTCAGCAATCCTTGGTGGCACTTGAAGGGAGCCTGCGGATCATCAATGCCTCAAGAGTGCTAACAGACGAAGTCTTGGCTCTTCTTCTCTCTGAGATCGACTTGGTTCAGCGCTATCTCCGCAACCACTTCATTACTGAAATGCCGACCTCTCTAGGTGGCGGTCTTTCCCTGGAGAGAGGGACAACTTCTTCGTCGCCTACAAGGTCTCAAACTCAGAAGAAAACCTACACCAGTCGCTCCCCGAAGAGTGCTATCCCAGAGGGAGACATCAGTTCTGACGCGCATATGGTGTACAGCCAATTAGTGGACAGAGCGACTCGCATAAAGACAGTCCTTGAGGCCAAGCCGGAGGCTACTATCAAAGACATTGCAGAAGTGATAACTGACGTAAGTGAAAAGACCATCCAAAGAGAACTGAATAGTCTCATAGAAAAAGGACAGGTAATAAGAGAGGGAGAAAGACGTTGGTCTAAGTACTCTGTGATAAAGTAAAAGACAATAGAGTTATGTGATCTTAAAGGACCGCGAGCGTAGCTCGCGGTCCTTTAAGATCCACCCACTCACCCTAAGTCCCTAGTCATAATTTTTAAAAGACAAACCTATCTGAGAAACACAACTATCTCCCAGTCACCTGAAATCGCCGGATCTTGGGCGATTGTACTATAGGTCTGATCGGTGATTCACCGATACTGCTTTCCCATCCACGTGATCAATTTTTGATCTTATTTCCCTCAAAATGAGACTCGCTCACCACCAAAAATTTTCTGTTTTGGCGTTCAAAATTGCTCCAAACTTCGGCAACTTTTTGTCAACCGACGCGAAGAAAATAACCGAGGGAAGTAAGAATTTCAATCAACCGTTGCGAAGAAAATAACGGAGGTGAGCCCAGCCCTCGCATGCGAGGGCTGGGCTCCCTTGGTTATTTTCTGTAGTAACCGACCAACTTACGGCGTCCAGTATTAACCCTTGAATTTTTATATATTCATTTCCTAATGATATTTTGTAGTAAGAGTAGTGTATGATGCTCGTCATAACACGCAGAAGAGGATATATTGTATTTTAGTTTTTTCAAATATAACAAGAGTTTAAAAAGATATTTTATTATCTTTCTACACGGTCTCTGAGTGGTGATTATCAAGAATTCATTTGTGAATTTAGGTTTCCAAAGTTCAATGATCTGAAGTTCATGCTTCGATCTTTATTCAAAACTTTTGTTAACAAAAAATAATCCACAGCTCTGATAACCAAGACTGCTTGTTTGATTAAAACTTGTTATAATATGTCTCATGCGCTTATGCGCTTTTTTCCGAAATGTACTTTTCATAATCGTCATTGACGACGATTCCACAAACATCATTTCTCGATTTAATCTCAATTGAGTAGATCAAAAAAGCCGTAAGAGTTATGAATGTTCTTTGATAAATGAGTAGACGAGCGTAGCGACTACTACGAATTTAGTTCCGAATTCGGCTCCTTCCTAGGAGCGAATTCCTGGAACACCAATTTGTTTTAGTTACGAAGCTCTCATAAAACTCACACATATAAATAAACCTAATCCTAAAATCGCTCGTGTGTCGCGAACACTTCCTTCTACGACTTAATAGAAGTACACACCTTCCGCCTAACCTTATCCCGACCATGGTTGCTAATGATAGAACTCAGTCCCGAAT
>CAYGKU010000005.1:16255-21170 GCA_964350745.1 uncultured Candidatus Saccharibacteria bacterium
CTAACCTCCACTCCATTGAATTACTTTAGATTTACCTCTACGGTAATACTCAAGGTGTGGAGTTAGTGATATTACGTAAATGATCTGATAAGTCGTTTACTAATATGAATTAATTCATATTATCAGTGGTTATCAATTTAATCGCTCATTTAACCAATGAGCAAAGTGCACAAAATTTATTAAACGTGTACTAACAAAAATATTAATTAACTATATGACTATTGCAAAAGATTTTGCTTCAAAAGCAGCAGTTGCTTTTGTGGCAGTAGCTATGGTTTTCACAATGTTTGCTCCGGCCGCTAGTGCCCAGCAATCATCTACTGATCTCCAAGCTATGATTGACAGCTTGCTTGCTCAGATCGCTTCTCTACAAGGAGAGCTTGGGCAAACTTCAAGCGCTGGTGCTGGCGTATGTCCATTCACATGGACTCGTGACCTTAACCAAGGTTCAACCGGTGCAGACGTAATGAAACTACAACAGTTCCTAAACTCAGACGCTGATACTCGTGTAGCAGCAGCTGGTGCAGGTTCAATCGGAGCTGAAACTGAATACTACGGTCCTGCGACTGCAGCTGCAGTTTCTAAGTTCCAAGTGAAGTACCGTTCAGAGATCCTTTCACCTGTAAACTTGGTGAACCCAACAGGATACTTTGGTCCATCTTCACGTTCAAAGGCTAACGCTCTTTGTGTAACAACTCCAGTCGTTCCACCAACAACCGATGGTGACGATGACGAGGACGGAACCGAAGATGACGATGAAGACGAAGATGAGGATGAGGAAGAAGAACTATCAGGAGAAGGTCAGCTTGAAAAGTTTGAAGCGGACGATGCTTCAGATACTGATATCCAAGAAGGAGCTGAAGACGTAGAGATCGCTGAGATCACTATGGAAGCTACTGATGGTGATATCGAAATTGACCGTATGACCTTCACTATTGTTGGACAAAATACTCCAACCGAATCAGACCCTTGGGATGTCTTTGATGAGATCTCTCTATGGGTAGACGGGGAGAAAGTTGCTGACTTCGAAGCTGATGATGAAGACAATTATCTAGATGAAGATGATGGTGAATTCCGCTTCTCACGTCTAGGACTTATCCTTCGAGAGGATGAAGAGGTAGAGATGACTGTAGCAGCTACAGTTGCCAACAATGTTGATGATGCTGGTACTGATGCTGACTGGAGACTTACAGCTACAGAAGTTCGTTACTTCGATGCTGATGGTGTAGCAACTGACGACGACACAGCCGACGAGTTGCCTACAGCTACAGCCGACTTCGAAATTGTAGAAGAAGGTGAAGGAGAGGAACTTAGTTTCTCAACTGCCTCAAGTAATCCTGATGCTACTGATATCGTAGTTGACACCGATTCAAAGACCAATGACGTAACCATTATGGAGTACAACATTGAGGCTGAGGAAGGTGATATCGAAATTAACACCTTGTTTGTTAAGGTAACAACCGGTACAACTTCTTCAAAGGTTATTGACGACATCGCTCTTGAGATCGATGGAGAAACCTTTGACGCAGAAAACTCAGCTAGCACAACTGGTACAGAAACTACCTTTGAATTCGACATCGATGGCGACATTACTATTGATGAAGGAGACGAAGTTACTGTTAAGGTTGTAGTTGACTTCAAGGCTCAAGAAGTTAGCAACGGCGTACCACGTTATGACAATGCTACTACTATCGAGGCTGATGTAACTGGTACTGAAGTTGATCTAACTGATGCAGAAGGCAGTGATGACCTTGATTCAGGACAACTTACTGGTTCAGCTAATGGTGAACAACACACTCTAGTAGCGGAAGGTATCCTTCTACCAGTTGACAGTGTAGAAACTTCAACTGATACTTCAGGTGACAACGACACTCTTGGTGAATTCACTATTGAGTTCGATGTAACTGCTGTTGAAGGTGACTTCTACATCAAGGAACTTGCAACTGAAGGTGCAACTTCAACTACAGGTGTAGCGTTTATCTACGAAGGTACAAATGCTTCTTCAACTGGAGATACCGTGTCAGGTACAATCTCATCAACAGCTGATGAAGAAAGTGACGGAGTATTCACAGTACGTGAAGGTGAGACTGAAACCTTTACTCTACGTGTAACCGTTGACCCTGTAGCTTCAGGTGATTACCGAGTAAGTCTAAAGGAAGTTAACTACTCAGCTACAGACGATGGTGTTACTAGTCCACAAGGATACGTGCCTACACCAGCTCAAGACTTCCGAACAGGTTACGAAACTGTCCAAGGAAGCTAATCTAATTAGTTAACTAGATAGAAACATAAAAGTTCAAGTCTAAGCTAAAACAAAACCCCGTATTTATGCGGGGTTTTGTTGTGTGTCTAAAAGACCAAGGGGAACCCTCGGGACAGCTGTCCCGAGGGTTCCCCTTGGTCTTTTAGACATTTCCTAATCTTTACCCCAAAGAGGTTGCAAAAACTTGCAAAATACGGTTTTTTATGATATAAATACCGGCATGAAAAAAATAATTTTAGGGGTGATGATGGCAGCCCTGATAGTGCCTTCAGTTTCGTTTGCAAATAATCTGAGTGACTTAGAAGCTAAAAGAATAGACTTAATGAAGCAATTAGTGGCCCTGCTCGAGGTCAAGGTGCAACAGTTGCAGCTCTTGATAGCTGAAAGGAGAGGGGTAGACCCTCAAGTGTTGGGCTTGGCCACTTCCACTCCCAATGTGTCTGCTTCCGTGGAAGAAGTGAGGGAGAAGAAACGTCGCCGAGGCGGTGGCGGAGGTTCTTCCAGAAGCAATGATGACAATAACAATAGTAATGATCCGGTGGTCGAAGATACTACAGAAGAAACCGACACTGCTACCACCACTCCTGAAATTGATGATCCAACAGGCGAATCTGCCACTTCCACCGCCACCAGCACGGATGATGGTCTTGGTGAAGACTCGACGGACGCAGAAAATGACACTAATAAAAAGTTAACACTTTCAACCACTACTGTAACCACCAAAAGTGATGTTATAGGTAGTGATGATGAATTGGGTCATTTTGAAATAGAATTCACCCTAACAGCTGAAGAAGAAGATTTCTATATCAGTAATTTTATTGGTAATAATGCTTCTGGTACTTCACGCGGAGTAGCGTATTCTATTGATGGTCCAGAAGGTTTTGAGGTGGATTCAACTAATCTATTTTATCTAGATGGTGAGTCTGGGGAAATTACTGAAGACGTGTTTAAGATAGAAGAGGGTACATCTAAAAGATTTGGTCTAAGAGTAATATTTACTACAAATAAAGTCGGTCAATACAGAGTAGCTCTAGAAGAAATAAATTACACTAAAGTTCCAGACGGTGTAAGTAACATAGAGACCATTATACCAACTCCAGAATCTCTCTTTAAAACCAGTTATCAGCCTGTTAATAGTTCAGATATATCAAATCCAGATGATGAAACTACAGATGACACTGTTCCGGCTGAAGAGGTTGATTCTTTCTTAAAGCTCGGTCTTTCCAGTAACAATCCTGATTCATACGCCATTCATGTAGATGATCTTGTTGATACTGTCGACAATCACCTTCTTAGTTTCAACATTGAGGCAGAAGATGGCTCGTTTGATATTGACCAATTGGCTGTGGGAGTAGAGACTTCGTTGGGCGATCTTGGCAAGATAGTTGATGAGGTTGATTTGGTGATAGATGGTGTAACGTACCATGCAGAACCGTTTGTTTCAGGTGGGTCTGAATTAGTTGACTCTGAAAAGGCTGTATACGTTTTCAATGTAGAAGGTTTGGATCTATTAGTGGCGGATGAGAAGTATGAAGTTAAAGTATTGGTTGATATAAATGGGTCTGAGGGTAATTTTGATACCGGCCAATTGATCCGTGCTATTGTTACCAGTCAAGAAAAAGATGCTTGGGTGGTGAAAGAAGGCGAGGATTTTGTTTCTCAAGATGAACTTACTGGTTCAGCTACTGGTGATCAGCACACCTTAGTATCTAAAGGTATTATTATTCCAGTAGATAGCTTTGATTCAAGTGTTCAACTACTTGGTGAGAACGATACTATCGGTATCTTTGAAATTGAATTTGATGTTACCGCTATTGAAGGGGATTTCTACATCAAGGAGCTTGCAGCTGAAGGTGTATCTGCTATCTCAGGTGTTGAATTCACAGTAGATGGTCCAAATGGATTTTCTGTCACCCCAACAGCCGTTATTTTCTCAACTGCTGACGAAGATCAAACTGGTGTATTCACAGTACGTGAAGGTCAAACTGAAACATTTACCTTGTCTGTTATGATTGATCCTGATATCTCAGGTCAGTATCGAGTTACACTTGGTGATGTGAACTATTCAACAGATCCGGATGGAATTTCTGACGCCAAGTCATACACACCAGTTCCAGTCCAAGACTTCCGAACATCTTACGAAAGCATCAACTCTGACTAGCTAAAATTGGCAAAAGTCGATGAACGTAAAAGTTCAAGTCTAAGCTAAAACAAAACCCCGCATTTATGCGGGGTTTTGTTTTATTCTCGTGAGAAGATTATTGCTAATAGAAAAACCAAGGACCATCCTCGGCAAACCTGCCGAGGATGGTCCTTGGCGGGCGGGGAAGCTTGGCTTATATAGAAAAGTGTCATGTGTGTTTAGATATTACAAAAATTATTTGACACGATGACATACAATGTATATCATTATTGGTGTGAGGTATTTTGATTGGGACGATGAGAAAAACAAATGGTTAATGGAGAATCGAGGGATTTCCTTTGAGCTTTGTGTGACCCACATAACGCAGGGAAATTTGATTGATATTGTAGATAATCATCCACCTTACGATCATCAAAAAGTATATATAGTTGAAATCGATAATTATTGTTTCAGAGTACCGTTTGTACAAGATGGAAATAAAGTCTTCTTAAAAACGGCTTACCCTTCCC
>CAYGKU010000005.1:21180-28004 GCA_964350745.1 uncultured Candidatus Saccharibacteria bacterium
TTTAATCTCACAAAAGAAGCGCAGGAAATGGAAGATAATTTCATCCGTTATGGCTCCAAGTCTGTTCCAAATGTGGAAGAACCAAAAAAAGAAGCGGTACAGATCGCTAAGAATACTTTAGCTAAGAGAAAAACTGTAACGGTACGATTGACCGAACGAGACCTGATAAAAGTAAAAACCAAAGCCGCCCAAGAAGGTCTTCCATACCAAACCTACATCGCTTCCTTGATCCACAAGCATACGTAATTAGAGTAAGGTTTGCAAAAAAACAAGGGGAACCCTCGAAAACCGCCAAGGACCATCCTCGGCAAACCTGCCGAGGATGGTCCTTGGCGGAGTGTGGTACACTATCTAAAATGGGAATGAGAAGCGTTACATTTGCTCTTGGGGAGTTTTATCATATTTACAACAGAGGTACTGAAAAACGTACTATTTTTTTAAACACATCAGATTACAAAAGGTTTGTGCAACTACTTTATTTGGCGAACTCAACTGTATCGATTAGTGTAAGAAATATAGAAAGATCACAAGTGAATCTTTTTGAATATGTTCGCAAAGAGCCAATTGTTGCTATTGGAACCTGGTGCCTTATGCCAAATCATTTCCATATTTTAGCGACTCCTCTGGTAGAAAACGGATTATCTAAGTTTATGAAGAAACTTACGACAGGATACTCAATGTATTTTAATAAGAAGTATGATAGAAACGGTTCGTTATTTCAAGGTAACTTTAGAGCTGAACATGCCGATGTTGATGAATATTTAAAATATCTATACGCCTATATTCATCTTAATCCGGTAAAGTTGATCGATCCGACTTGGAAAGAAAAAGGGATAAAAGACGCGCAAAAATCTTATGATTTTTGCGCGTCTTTTCCATATTCAAGCCTGCAAGATTATTTAGGTTCAAGTAGACCGGAAAAAGCAATTCTAAACACCGCGCCATTTCCTGAATATTTCCAAACCCCAGATAAAATAAAAACAGAACTGTTTGAATGGCTGAATTACAAAAATAGCCTGTAGTAGATTCTGCCAAGGCACATCCTCGGCAAACCTGCCGAGGATGTGCCTTGGCAGAAGTTGTGTATATAAGTATTAATCCTCAACTTATCTTATGGTAGTTTTATAGTATGAATGCAAGTTTTTCGTTTAAGTATTTGTACTCTTCGTTGTTCGCATTGGTACTATTCCTTTTTTGGGCCACCCCAACTCTCGCCGACTGTGGTTCCATCATGACTCCTGATGCTCTCTTCGAACCCGACAGTCCATTCAAATCCGTTCCCATCGAAGACTGCGCCAACCCCTTCAATGCCGACAACCCGGAACCTTTCACTTATACTGTCACCATAGATAATCAGCCGGTATCAAGCGGATCAGTAATAACCGTTACTCCTGATCAACCTATAGACATTTCCTTCAGTATAGATACAGATCCCAGCTTTTTCCATTCAATGACCATATTCAAGATGGAAGGACAGGACTATGTCCTTCCATCGTATACTGACATGAGTCTTTCTAGTATTGATGGTCTGGAGGAGGGTGAATACGTGGCCGTCCTCACCTCCGAACCGCCACCAGTCGTGACTCACCACGAACCCCTATGGAAGAAATGGCTAAAACAAATATTCCTCCCTCACACCACCTACGCTTTCTTTCCCGATTACGTTGAAGTGGTGGTTTTTCCTTTTACCATAGAGCACACTGTACCAGAACCCACCGGCGCCTCTAGTGTATTGTTCTTGCCGGGGATTATGGGATCACGCCTCTATGAAGAGAGTGGTGAGTGTGATAATGAGAACAAAGAGCAGGAAAGATGGGTTTCCACGAAAGACTGTGATCAGCTACGCTTAGCTACCGATGTTAATGGTGATAGTATAAATGATATTTATACCAAACGATATGAATCTTCTATCGTTGACGAAGTTGGGGTGTCTATTTCACCTAAGATAAACATATACAAAAGCTTCCTCAAAGATCTAAAAGACTGGAAAGAAGATGAGATGATAGATGATTATGCGGTCGTACCATACGACTGGCGATTAAAACTAGATGATATTTTGAAATCAAAGTCTATACTAGGATCAGATGGAAGAATCGTGTATGGTGAAGATACTCCGATTCACTTAAGTTATGTTTATGAAGCTTTGTTCACCTTGGTACAAAGTTCAGATACCGGCAAGGTTACCATTGTCGCTCATTCCAATGGAGGATTAGTGGCGAAACAACTCTTAGCCAAACTTGAGGCGGACAATGATCCTCTGTTAGATAAGGTAGATAACCTTATACTAGTAGCAGTACCGCAAATAGGTTCGGCAGAAGATGTGATAGGTATTTTGCATGGTTCGGATGTTGGACCTGCTGGCTTGGTGATGGAGCAAAAAATAACCCGCCAACTGATGAACACTATGCCGTTTGCCCGTCATCTTCTACCAACCGAGACCTACTTCAATACAGTCAGTACCCCTATCATTAACTTTATCCCCGGAGAAAGTACCCAAACTTGGTATGACACCTACGATCACATTATCACCACCAAAGACGAACTACATCATTTCCTCAGTACAGAGAGTGGTAGGGAAAAACCTCAAACAGACGACCTGACTACTCCTGAGGTTATAAATGGTTCGCTATTAGCCTATGCTGACGAAACGAGTGAGATCCAATCCAACTGGACACCAGCCAGTACTACCAAGGTCTACCAAATTGCCGGTGCGGGATTATTAACGCCAGCTAACATCACTTATTTTACCGATCAGGGTTGTGTTGACTGGGATTCAGACGGACATTGCTTGGCAACAGAGCCAAAACTAGGTTATTTTATACAAGCTTCTAAGAATGGTGATGAGACGGTTTCTGTGCCTAGTGCTTTGGCTATGGATGGAGAGGAGGCAGAGAAGTGGTGGGTGAACCTGTATGATTACAACCGAAACGAATTTCCTAGCCGCCAACACGCCAACATCCTCGAAGTGCCCGACATCAGTCACTTCATCGCCAATACAATAGAAAGTACCACCACCCGCCCATACACCTACCTCACCAATACTCCACCCGCCATCCCCGACATCGACCGTCTGGTCTTCCAACTACACTCACCACTAGACCTCTCACTCACTACTGATGATGGGGAAATAAGTAGCTCCACCAACACCATAAGTGGCGCCACCTACCGTCGCTACGGCGAACTGCAATACCTATCGATACCAAAAGATGAAAACGATATCACTTTACACCTAAAAGGTATTGCTACCGGCTCATTTACCTTAGACATAGAAGAAGCTGAAGGTGATACTCTCTTGGAGCGTCATACTTACTCTGCTATACCATCCGCCACCGGTACCATAGTTACCATGGAGATAGTTGAAGGCACCGACTTAGAAGAAACCATTCTAGAAGTAGACTATGATGGAGATGGTGTTACCGATATACAATACGACACCGAAGGAGAGATCATAGAAGAAGTAACTTACGACCAACTACTTTCAGTCATCAACGACCTTGACCTCAAACGGTGGCACAAGTTCATCCTGCTAAACACAACCAAAGTCGCTAAAAAACTACACGACGCTGAAAAGAAACAAAAAGAAAGAAAGACCCTCAAGGCTCTAAAAGGGATTGTTTTATGGTACCAACATTCAAGATTGGTTAGTGTCGAAGAGAGTGACGAATTGGCGAGGATTATTGATAGTTTAATAAATAAAATATAGGTATGAAAAATTTTGTGTTAGGAGTTTCTTTTGTTATGGTGTTACTCCTTCTTTATCTAAGGACAGATTTTGAGAGGCAGTATTGCCATGATTATACAGATAGTATTATTTGTTTTGAAAATGCTGGATTTATTCAAGGGGTAATCCTTTTCTTCCCAGTATTACTCTTCTTCTCCCTCCTCACATACAAGCTACCCGAACGCATCTTCAAAGCTTGGTGGGTGTTTGCTAAGTATGCTATCCCTGTTGTTATCGCTATTAGTATCTATATAAATCTAGGATTACACCATAGTCCGGTTGGTATGTGGCAAGATATTTTGGATATACCAATGCTGATCGGTCTATAGTCCATCTTCGCCTTCGGCTCTTTCATTCAGATTTACCGTGGTTGGAGGAGGGGAAAGAAAGAAGTGAACCTTTCTTAAGCCATCCTAAAACTAGACTACAACTTTACCACGCAATTACGAACGTAATTGCGTGGTAAATGCGATACGCAGGTGGTGTATAATGAGTAGATGTTTAATAAAACTTTTTACAAGTTCTTGACCAGTTTTGTGGCGGTGATCATCGGTACTTTGCTGTTTATTTTGGTGGTGGGGTTGGGCGCCGGTTAGAGTTGTTAATATTGATCTCTGCAGAAAATAACGGGGAGAGCCCAGCTCTCGCGCGCGAGCTGGGCTGTCCTCGGTTATTTTATTTGTGTTGATTTTTATCTATTAGCACAGGCTCCATTTGTTCACTTTGAGCTGAACAAAATCAAATTCATAATGCTATACTATCTATAAATCTTTGGGATTATGTTAAAGATCACTGATCAGTATTTTTGGCACGTGGTATTTTTGGTCTTCTTTGTCATTTTGGTGGTGATGGGAGCGATCATTTTAGACTCTGAAAGTCGAATGCCACTTTTGGAATTGGGGTTTTTTGATATAGCTATCATTACCTTGGCTTCGTGGCGGTTGGTGCAATTTGTGGCTAACGACAACATCACCAAGTTCTTTCGCGAGCAATTCTATGATCT
The DNA here is from genome assembly GCA_964350745.1 of uncultured Candidatus Saccharibacteria bacterium. Lineage (GTDB taxonomy): Bacteria > Patescibacteriota > Minisyncoccia > Phycocordibacterales > UBA918 > OLB19. Next base: position 25,905 of record CAYGKU010000005.1, read on the forward strand.
AAAGAAGGTTGGTCGAGGTTTTTCTCTCCAAAAACCAAAGACCGGACCGCAAAGGACTATCATTGATCTTATTACCAGTCCGTGGAATTTGGGTCTGTGGATGACGGCTACGGTGACCTTTTTCTATCTACTCACCCCGTACGCTTTGTATCCGTTGTTGTTCATCGCTTTGTCTGCGGTAGTAGGGTTGCTGCAGTTGGTGACGGAGATGGTGGAGAGAAAGATAGGGGATGAGTAGGGAGGTGGTCAACAGGCCCGAAACCTACGGTTTCGGGCCTGTTGACCACTAACGACAGCTAACAAAAATATATTAAGTTAAAGGTTTTGTTACACGTTCTATTGATGTAGAAAATTACTTTTGTGAAATATTTATAATGTGGGGTGAATGAGCGGTGTGTTAAAATATGGTCATATAAATTAAAGTATGACTGATTTTCAAGATTTGAATGATCGCCTTGAAGGAGAGGTGGATATAACGGAGGAGACTCTGGAAGCTAACAGTAAGGATACCAGTATCTTCAAGATCCGCCCGGAGGCGGTGGTGTATCCGAAACACAGCGAAGACCTAAAGGCCTTGGTGCATTATGCCAAAGAGCATGTGGGGGAGATTTCCTTGACTGCTCGCTCGGCGGGTACTGATATGACCGGCGGTCCACTTACCAAGTCTGTGGTGGTGAATTTTTTGCGGTATTTTAATAATGTTCTTCACACTGACGAAAGAACAGCGGTAACGCAACCGGGGGTGTTCTATCGTGATTTTGATAAGGAGACACTCAAACACGGCGTGATCCTGCCAAGCTACACTGCTTCGCGTGAGCTCAATACGGTCGGTGGCATGGTAGCCAACAACTCCGCCGGCGAAAAGTCCCTTACCTACGGCAAGACCGAGCGGTATGTGAAGGGGCTTAAGGTGGTCTTAAGTGATGGTAATGAGTATGAATTTAAGAAACTTTCGCGAGCTGAGTGGGAAGAGAAAAAGCAACAAGATAATTTTGAGGGTAGAATATATCAAGCGATTGATAATATTTTGCGTGATCATCATGAGACGATCATGCGAGAAAAGCCGACCGTCACCAAAAACTCCGCCGGGTACGGTATTTGGAATGTGTGGAATGAGGAGGAAGATACTTTTGATATGACAAAGTTGTTTGTTGGGTCGCAGGGTACGCTTGGGCTTATTTCGGAGATCACTTTTGATCTTGTAAAACCCAAAGATCGGTCCAGAATGTTGGTGATGTTTCTAAGACCAAAACATATTCCAAGATTGGGCGATATTATCAACCGTGTTTTGGCGGAAAAGCCGGAAAGTTTTGAGATGTATGACGATAAAACTTTTGATGTGGTGATCAAGGTCTTTCCGCAGTTGTTCAAAAGATTGGGTGGCAATCCTTTTAAATTACTCAAAGATTTTTGGCCTGAGATAAGACTCATTTTTACGGGTGGAATTCCAAAATTAGTCTTGATGGCGGAGTTTGTCGGTGAATCGGAGGCGGAGGTGATCAAAAGAGCAGAGAAAGCGGAGGTGGCTTTGCGGGAAGCTTATGATGTCTCTACTCATGTTACCGGTAGTGAAAAAGAAGCAGATAAGTTTTGGACCATTAGACGCGAGAGTTTTAACTTACTGCGTAAGAATGTGAAGGGTAAGCATACGGCGCCTTTTATTGACGATCTGTCGGTGGAACCCAAGTATCTGCCGGAATTTTTGCCAAAACTTTATGAAATACTTGATGAGTATAAATTAATTTATACTGTACAAGGTCATGTTGGTGACGGAAATTTTCATATTATTCCGTTGATGGATTTTTCTCGCCCGGATTTTGTGAAGATCATCGATGAATTATCTAATCGGGTGTATACCTTGGTGGGCGAGTATCACGGTTCGATCACTGGCGAGCATAATGATGGTTTGATAAGAACGCCGTATTTGCATAAAATGTTTTCGCCGGAAATGCTTGGGGTGTTTGCAGATATTAAAAATACTTTCGATCATGATCGGATCTTTAACCCGCACAAGAAAGTCGATCCTGATCCGGAGTTGCTGAAAAATTCGATTAAGCGAGTGACGCCGGGGTAGGTGGAGTGGGGGAAAACCATAAAATG
>CAYGKU010000006.1:0-4644 GCA_964350745.1 uncultured Candidatus Saccharibacteria bacterium
GTACTCACAGAAACACTGAAATAATCACCACCTTCAGTCCTTCCACCGCTTCTTATAACTCCACAGTATACGGCTTGGATATTAAGGTAGAACAAAACGCCACTGCTGATAGCCAAGGCGGTGCTTCCGGAGAAGTCGGTTTTGCCAGAGGGTTGCTTTCCAGAGTATACGTAAATTCAGATTATGAACAAAATGATGTTTACGGAGCTACCGTGGGAGTTGAATACGACGCTGGTTCTTCAGCCAGCACCACTCACGCTTACGGATCGCACGGCATGATCTTCAACCAAAGCAATGCCGGTGCTCACATACAAAATGCTTGGGTGGACTTCTCTGAGTATTATCAGCCGCTAAATAGTACCGCTTCAACCGTGGTGAGCTACTACTCAGACGCCGGAATTACCGGTGGGTATGTAGATAATTTATTTTCCTATAAGAACAAAGATTTGTCTTCATATATATCTGGAGGAACTTTAGGTAATCAATACGGTGCCGTACTATTCGGTAACTCAAGACTAGGTAACGACTTTGCTCTCCCAACTCACACTCTTGAAGTGGTGGGCGACTTAAGTATGGAAAGTGAGTCCGGTTCAAGTTCTATTAGATTCAGAGGCAACAAAGCCTTTGAAGATAGGGAGGATGGTTTTCTCAGGTATGATCCTGATGGCTTCTTTGCTTCCGGTCTGTGGTTTGCCAACAATAATCTCAAAATGGGTACCGGCTATATAAGTCTTGGTGGTTTTGGTGGTACTCATGACGGAAGTATTGATATTGATGGGTCGACCGGGGAGATCGGTATCGGTACCACTACTCCGGAAGCACGTCTTGGTATAGAAAAACTTAATCTTAATGGAGCGGGTGTGGCCGGAATTGATCAGTACTTTAGTTCTATAAACAGTTCCGCTAGTGCCATCCAGTACGGAAATCGAGCTTATATCAACGCCAACAATACTGCTACTACTACCTTGATCGGTAGCATGACTCGCATTAAAGACGGCACCTCTTTTGGTAACACGGTGGTTGGTCTTGAAGTGCAGGCCGATCTTGGTAGTAATACTTTGGGTGAAAACACCGCTCTCTCCGGGTTTGGTCGTACTTTTGGTGTTAAAGGCTTCACCAGTGGTGACGCTGGTGGCAATTATGAGCCGGCCGGAGTGTTTGGCGAGACTACCGGTACCACGCAAGGAAACGCTATCCGGGGCTACTCTTCCAGTATCACTACCGCCGCCTTACTTAAATTATTCCAAGACACCTCCACCTTTACCGGTACCGGTCTGTTGATGAATTTTGGTAACACTACCGGATCTTTTTCTTCTACCACGGCTTCTAAGTTCGTTGATCTCCAAAATGCCGGAACTTCCATGTTCACGGTCGGAGCTTACGGTATGGTAACCGTAGGTGATGGTACTACCAGTCAAAACGCCGGCGTGCAGATCGGTTATGGCGGGCTTTGTGTAGATAATGATGGTACTTGTAATGCGTCTACTACCGGAAGAATTTCGTCGGTATCGAGTCACACCGGTAATTCCGACTTGGCGGAAATGTACTTCTCAAACGAAGGTCTTGAGCCGGGAGAAGTGGTGTACTTGAAGGGTGGATTGTCCGTGGGTAGAGCGGATGAAGAAACCAAAGATCGAGTGATCGGAGTGGTTTCCACTAAGCCCGGCCTTCTCCTTGGATTTGATGATGAGTCTCTTGAGGAAGGGGAAGAGGGTTATCCGCTAGCACTCTCCGGACGTGTGCCGGTCAAACTTTCCACCGAGAATGGCCCGATCAAGAAAGGTGATGAACTGATGCTTTCATCTATCCCCGGTGTAGCCATGAAGGCTACTTCAACCGGAAAAATTATCGGTGTGGCTTTGGAAGACTTTGAAGAATCACGGGCTTATTCTGATACATATATTAATCAGTTTGGAGACGATATTGCCACTCCGGTGTATGCACCGATCCAAAATGATGATCCCAGGATCAATGATGGTTGTTACTATGGTGGTGGAAATCGTTCCGGTGAAGAGCCGTGTGTACCGCTAGTGGCAACTACTACTGACGCGCAGATCAAAGAAGCAGAGGTGTTGGCAGAGGCAGAAGCGATGGAAGAAGCTTTGGAAGAATTGGCACAAGAAAGTAGTGACCGAGTGACGCTTGACGATGGTCGTAAAGTTAGAGTGGGACAAGTGGTGATGTTTGTAGATCTCGGGTATCGCTACCTTGATGATGATGGAAAAGCGATGGTGGCGGCTTTCTTGACCAATGCCAGCAGTACCGAAGATGGATCAGAAAATGAAACAGAAACCATTTGGCAGCGATTGGTGAACTTGGCTAATAATTTTGTCGATGGTGTACTTTCAATCTTCACTCTTAAGGCAGATAGGGTGGAAGTGAAAGATGAATTGTGTGTTGATGGAGTGTGTTTGGATGCTGATGACCTCAGGCAATTACTCGAAGAAAAAGATAAGCCGGAACCCGAACCTTCGGCTGTCCCTCCTCCGGCTGATAATGATAGTGAAGAAGAGGAAGAAGAGACAGGAATAGAAAATGAAATCGAGACAAACAATCAAGAACAGTCAGAAAGTAACGAACCAGAAACAAGTGATGAAAGTTCCCAGAACAATGAACCGGAGGTAAATGAAGAAGAGGTTGATCTAATAACAGATGAGATGGTAGAGCAAAACGAGGAGACCTTACCGGAAGAAGAAAATTCAGCAGAAAGTGCGTCGGGAGAAGGGTTAGGATCAACAGAAGGAGTTGGACCAGAAATTGAAGAAGAAAATGTTGTGGTTGAACAAACAGAGGGAGAAAGTAATGAAAACGAAGAGGTGGTACCAGAGAAAGAGGTCGAAGATGATGAAGTTATAGAAGAAGAGGTTGAGAATGAAGTGGTCGAAACAGAAGTTGAGGTCGAAACTGAAACTGAAACAACTGACGAAGAGACAGAAGTTTAATCATAAAGTAACAAAGTAGTATGAAAACAATAAAATTTCAAAATACAAATACTGTCACAGTCCCGTTCCAGATCGGATCGGTTATGATGTTTGCCATTAAGCTTTCAATTCTCGCTACGATTTTCTTGGCTCTTACTCTCACCACTAACGCCGCCTTTCCGGTAGTAGAAAGCACTAGTTCCGGAAACTCAGGAGGCAATCAAACCTCTTCCAGTATCACTATGCCAAGTGGTGTTACGACCGGAGATCTGTTGATCGTCTTCTTTTCCAAAGATGGTACGGCAGCTCCAACCAGTATTACCGGTACCGGCTGGAACTCTTTAAGTGGCGGTGCTTCATATTCGCACTACACCAAAATGTATTGGAAAGTAGCCGATGGTAGTGATACTTTGACTGTAAATCACGCCAGTGAAGGCACAGCTTACGTGGTCTATCGTATCTCCGGTCATGATGCCGATAATACCGATGTGGCAGAAGGAACCATGTATCTACTGGGAGAAAGTTCCACTCCTGATCCTCCTAGTCTTAATCCAGCCGACTGGGGAACTGAGGACACTCTCTGGATCTCAGCTTTCAGTTGGGACAGTGATAACGAGGTGAGTAGCTATCCGACCAATTATTCTTCTAATCAGGTCATAGGTCAATATGACAATGCCACTCATGGTACCGGTATGGCTGTTTCTACTTACAACTCCGCCTCCGCTTCACAAGATCCGGGTACCGCCCAGCTGGGTTGGTGGCAGTCGTGGTCGGCTCAGACTTTGGCGGTCAGACCGGCGCAAGCGCCAACCGGACCTAGTTTCTCCGGTACTCTCTACACTGACGCTGGAGTGACCACTGCCGGTTCTGGTAAGACCATTAAGATCGCGGTTGGTACCTCAACTCCGAGTGTTCACAGTGTCACTACCGACAGTAGTGGAAATTGGGAGGTGACAGACATTTCCGGAGACAACCTGTCCTCCACCACCCCTTTTACTATCTGGCTTGATGGAGATACTAACGACGCTACTACCTTAGCTACGGGGTATATCTCAGGAACAGATTTTACAAGTATTCCACTCTACTATGATCATACTATAATCCATGCTTCAAGTAGTGGTGATAGCGTTAATATAGGAGATTTTACTTTTTATGATGGAACTGATGATTCTGATATTCTTTATACTATTGTCGGGGCCAGTACTACGATAGCTTCAAATTTTTTAATCGATCAAGGTGTCTTTGTTGCTACAACCACCACCATGACCGTGATTGGTGATTATGAAAATAATGCCACTTTCGACGCGAATGGAGGTGAGATGGAGATACGAAAATACATCGGTGATTATTTGGCCGGTAGAGAATCTTCCGCTTCCGCCAGTGACGCCGGAGAAGCCGATGATATTTATGAGTTAACCGTTTCTGGAGATTATCTTTATATAGGAACTTGGGGCAATTCAACCGCCTGCTCCCAAAGCGCCGGTTCGGCTGAAGGCTGTGAGATACAAATTTATGATATTTCGAGTTCTACCAATCCGGTCTATGTGGCTGGTCGGGATGTTGATGGGTCAAGTACGGGTACCGGAGTGGAAAGTATTGATGGTTTGGCGGTGAGTGGTGATTATCTTTATGTCGGAAAATCAGGTGACGCCACCGCCTGCTCCCAAAGCGCCGGCTCAGCTATCGGTTGCGAGTTGATGGTGTTTGATATCTCCACTCCCAC
>CAYGKU010000006.1:4744-11321 GCA_964350745.1 uncultured Candidatus Saccharibacteria bacterium
CAACCCCACTTACGTCGCCGGTCGCGATGCCAGTGGTTCTTCCGGCGGAACCGGAAGTGTTTGGGTAAACACTTTAGCTGTTTCCGGCGACACTCTTTACTTGGGAAAAAGTCAAAACTCAACCGCCTGCTCTCAAAGTGCCGGCTCAGCTATCGGTTGTGAGTTGATGGTGTTTGATATCTCCACTCCCACCAACCCCACTTACGTCGCCGGTCGCGATGCCAGTGGTTCTTCCGGCGGAACCGGACTAAGCGGAATTTTTTCACTATTGGTCGTTCATGATGATTATCTATACGTTGGTGGAGAATACAATACCACCGCCTGCTCTCAAAGTGCCGGCTCAGCTATCGGTTGTGAATTAAAAGTATTCGATATCTCTACTCCCTCTAGCCCAACTTATACTGCCGGCCGCGACGCCGATGGGTCGGATGATGGTACTTATGATGAGTCCATATATACTATTGCTTATTCGGGTAGTACCTTATATCTCGGTAAGACCGTAGATACCACCGCCTGCTCCCAAAGCGCCGGCTCAGCTGAGGGTTGCGAGTTGATGGTGTTTGATATATCCAATCCTGACAGCCCCACTTATGTCGCCGGTCGCGATGTTGATGGATCAAAAGATGGTACTGGTGGTGAGGCTGTTTGGTCTATTTATGACTTAAACGGAAGTTTATTTGTCGGAAAATCAGGTGACTCCACCGCCTGCTCCCAAAGCGCCGGCTCAGCTATCGGTTGTGAGTTGATGGTGTTTGATGTCACTTCTGATCTTTTAGGTAATATGAATGGTACCAATGCTTTTTATGACCTAAGATTAGACAGTTATGCTAATTTTGAAAATAATGCTTCCACTACTAATGTTGTTGTAAATCCCAACTCCACTTTAAGTGCTCCTGCTTTATTTACAATTTCAGGAAACTTTACTAATAATGGTGTATTTGAAGCTGGTAATGGTGAAGTGATACTGTCTGGAAGCAATCAGTCACTTCTTTCACTGGCTACCACTACTTTTCATTCCCTTACTAAAGAAACAACTTCAGCTGAAACACTGACCTTCTCTGATGGAGGTACTTATGTTACTACGGGCATCTTAACGCTAACCGGTTCCAGCGGAAATCTTCTTTCACTTCGATCCAGTAGTTCAACCGGTGAATGGTATATAGATCCGCAAGCGACTACCACGGTAGAATACTTGGACGTTCAAGACTCTAACAATATTAATGTCACTACTATCACATGTGAAAATGGGTGTGTTGACAGTGGTAATAATACAAACTGGACCATAAGTGTGACTTTTGGTTTTCTTGGTACTCTCTACACTGACGCCGGAGTAACTACAGCCGGCTCCGGTAAAACCATCAAGGTGGCGGTCGGCACTTCAACTCCCAGTATCCATAGCGCCACTACTGACGGTAGCGGAAACTGGGAAATAACCGGTATTCCGGAAGATAACCTATCTTCAGCTACTCCTTTTATTATTTGGCTTGATGGAGATACCAACGACGCTACCACCTTAGCTATGGGTTATGTTTCAGGTGCTAGTTTCTCCAATATTCCTCTTTATTATGATCATACTGTTGTGCACGCTTCAAGTAGTAGCGATGATGTAGATATTGAAGACTTTACTTTTTACGACAACTCTGATGATTCGGATATTCTTTACACAGTTACCGGTACCAGTACTACTGTATTTTCCAGTTTTTTGATCAATCAAGGAACGTTTATCTCCGCCAGTACCACTTTAAGTGTTGGTGGTGATTTCAAAAATAACGGAGGTTTTGATGTTAATGGTGGGCAAGTGGTGATAGACAATGACAGAGAGCAATTGGAATATTTAGCCGGTAAAGATGCCAGAGGATTGTTGGGTGCGTATGCTACCAATGATATAAAAGCCATGGTTGCCAGTGGTGACTATCTTTATGTAGGAAAGACCGGAGATACTACCGCCTGCTCTCAAACCGCCGGTTCAGCTGACGGTTGCGAATTGATGGTGTTTGATATTTCATCCAGCACCAGTCCGGTCTACGTGGCCGGACGTGATGCTGACGGCTCATCTTCCGGTACCGAAGGGGTGGATGTTCTTTCGTTGGCAACCGAAGGTGATTATCTTTACGTAGGTAAAAATGGTAACGCCACCGCTTGTTCCCAAACCACCGGCTCGGCCGAGGGTTGTGAGATTATGATATTTGATATTTCTTCTTCCACTAACCCGGTTTATACCGCGGGCTTAGATAAAAATGGTTTGGCTAATGGTACTAGCTCTTCTCTGGTTTATGATTTGGAAGTGGCTAACGGACATCTATATGTTGGTGGAAGTGGTGAAGTTCCTGCGGCCTCAGGTTTTCCAACGGTCGAAAGTACCAGTTCCGACAACTCCGGCGGCAACCAAACTTCAACCAGTATTACTATGCCAAGTGGAGTTACTACCGGTGATCTTTTGATAGTGTTCTTTACTAAGGATGGTAGTGCTTCCCCGACCGGTATCACTGGTACTGGCTGGACCACAATAAATTCTAGTGACCCCGGTTTTGTTAATATGAGAATTTATTGGAAGGTGGCTGATGGTAGTGATACACTTACTGTTAATCATGCCAATGAAGCTACCGCTTACGTGGTGTATCGTATCTCCGGTCATGACGCTGACAATACAGATGTCGCAGACAGAGAATTAAATATAGGATATTCTCCTAATCCAGATCCGCCACTCCTCAATCCAGTCGATTGGGATACTGAGGACACGCTTTGGATTTCTGTTTTTAACTGGAATGGCGATCGTTCTGTTTCGAGTTGGCCTACCAACTATTCGTCAAATCAGGTTACAGATAGGTATGCTAATAGTCAGGGTACTGGTATAGCGGTTTCTACTTACGAATCCGCTTCAGCTTCACAAGATCCAAGTACGGCTTCTATTGGTTCAGCTGAATTTTGGGGAGCTATAACTTTAGCGGTACGTCCAGAGCAGGGAGGCGGATCGGGTGGTGTTTGCTCTCAAGTTGCCGGTTCGGCCGGAGGATGTGAATTATTGGTGTTTGATGTTTCTTCTTCGACCAATCCTATATTCGTTGCTGGGAGAGATGCTGATGGTTCCGGTTCTGGATCTGATTCTATAGCTATTAAGGATATGGTGGTTTATGAAGATAATCTTTATGTTGGAAAACTTGATGACACCACCGCCTGCTCCCAAACCGCCGGTTCGGCTATCGGTTGTGAGTTGATGGTCTTTAATATTTCTTCCAGCACCAACCCGGTTTACGTGGCCGGTAGGGATTCCGGTGGAGATAACTCAGGTACGGACGAAGTAGGAATCAACTCTTTGGCTGTTAAAGATTCCTATCTTTATGTCGGAAAATTCGGTAGTACTATCGCTTGTTCCCAGACTGCCGGATCGGCTCCCGGCTGTGAGTTGATGGTGTTTGATATATCAAGCACTACCAACCCAACTTACGTGGCCGGTAGAGATTCCGGTGGAGACAGTTCCGGAACTGACTCTCAAACAGTTTATGAAATGGTTGTTTTTGGCGATACAATATATATAGGAAAGCAGAATAACGCTACCGCTTGTTCGCAGACCGCCGGATCAGCGGAAGGCTGTGAGGTTATTGCGTTCGATATTTCTTCCTCGACCAACCCGACCTATGTTGTTGGACGGGACGTGAGTGGTGACGACTCTGGTACTGGTAACAAAACCGTTTGGACAATAGAAGGACATAACGGCTATCTTTATGTAGGAAAAGAAGCTGACGCTACTGCTTGTTCTCAAATTGCCGGTTCGGCGGTTGGATGTGAAATTATGATTTTTGATCCGATGGCTAGGGTGGAAGGGGATTTGGTTGCGAGTAACGGATTTGGAGATCTTGAGATGTCAGGTTATGTAAGGATCGAAGACAATGCTTCCACTACTGACTTCACAGTTTCTTCCAATTCTGTGTCGGTCACGCCGGCTGTTATTACCGTCTCCGGCGATTTTACCAATAATGATATCTTTTCTGCGTATGATGGTGAAGTAATATTGACCGGAACCAGTCAGTCATTGCTGTCATCCGCTACCACTACTTTCTACTCATTGACCAAAGAAATAACATCAACTGACACGCTTACTTTTAGTGACGGAGGTTCATATATTATTACCGACACTCTCACTTTAAGTGGTGCTGACAGTAATCTTCTTTCACTTCGATCCAGCAGTTCAACCGGTGAATGGTATATAGATCCGCGGTCAACTGTCACAGTAGAACACTTGGACGTTCAAGATTCCAACAACATTAATGTCACCACCATTATATGTAGTACCGGTTGTGTAGATAGCGGAAACAATACCAATTGGTCTATCGGGGATCTGGTGTCAATGATCTCAAGTGACGATTATCACTTTTATGTAGGGCAAGCCTCTACCACTTTAGGACAAATAACCATTTCAGAAACAACCAGTTCGGCCAATATTACTTCAGCTAATGATCTTCGCATCGCTATTGCTACCACTACCACGGATTTTCGTTTTAGCACTGACAATACCACCTTGACGTTTGGTGGCAATGCTTCGGGTAAGGTTAATAGCACTGTTTCTTACGAAGATAACGGAGCTACTCTGGTGATAGATATTACCGGTAATTTTAGTGAAGGCGACACCATTACCGTTGACGGTATAGAGGTCGGAAGTTTTGCTACCATTAGTAGTACGGCTGGTCAGTTTACCGCTCATACCGATGGTGATATTAACGGTGATCCGGCGTCTACTGACACTAAAACTATAAATATTACCGGTAACGTTGCACTTGATGATCACACTGCCGGACAAGTAGATAATCAATTTAACTTCCAAAACAAGACCGATGAAGCGATGTTTGTTTTCAAGCTGACTCCAAACAGTGAGAATGCCACCATCACCGATATGGTCTTTACTCTTAGTGGTGTTCAAAATCTGGACACTGGCGAGTTTAACACCTTACGTCTATATCGTGATAACGATAGTGATGGAGAGTTGGACGGAGGAGATACTCTCTTAGATAATTCCGGTATTATGACCATAAACGGCCAGCATGGAGCCATTACTTTTAGTGATGATTTTGTTATCACTGCCGAGGGAGATTATCTACTTATTGGTGACACAACCAGTGTTGATAAGGGTGATGCTGTGGTTATAAGTTTACCTACCGGTGGTGTTACGGCTGTGGGAATTACTTCGGAGCATGCGCCGGTCATTGTGGGAACTATAGATAAAATTCAACATATACGTAACGGAGCCAAGGGAGGAAGCTCAGGTCGAACTACCTCTGCCCCGGCCGGAGATAGTGTGGAGACAGGAGGGGGTTCAGGTGGCGGTGGCGGAGCCGGAGAGGAAGAGGATGGAGAAAATATTGCTTCCGATCCTGATTTCCTCAAAGCTACTTCTACCGGTGACCCACATAACGAATGGACCAATCCTGAGAACGCGTACGATTCTGACGGTAGCTACGCTACCGCCTCTGGTGAAGGTTTGCGTCAAAGTTATGCCGGTTTTAACTTCAATATCCCCGGTACCAACACTATTGAAGGTATAGAAGTGAAGTTGGATGTTTCCGGAACCACCGCTGCCGGAACGATAGACGTAGCTCTTTCATGGAATGGAGGCAGTTCATATACTACCGGCAAGGCTACCCCAACACTTTCTGGTACAGATATTGTTTACACTGTTGGTGGCAATACTGATACTTGGGGTAGGGGTTGGACTTCCGGTGAGTTTAGTACCGATAATTTCCAGATACGTGTCACCGCTGACCCTGGTGGCAACACTCTTAGGTTAGATGCCCTTGAGATCAGAGTTCACCATCAGGCCGGTGGAGGTGGAGGTGGTGGAGGAGGGAGGATCTAGCTAGGACTTACGCACTTGGCGAACTTCTTCGTTAAAACTGCAGATTTTTTACTCACCGTATGTGTAATACGTCTCGTAAAAAATCTTTGTTTCGCCTCGAATTTCATCCAAGTGCGTAAGTCCTATGAGTATTTACTAGGCAAAGAGTTATACCCAGATATCGTTTATTTATAAGGTAAAAAAATCGATATTTGGTAAAATGATAGTTACAAAGTAATAAATTAATTATAAACAATTATGAATATTAAACATTATTTAAATTCGGCACAGCAGGCTTTAATAGCAGCGTTCCTGGTTGTGTCTTTGTTGGGGGCTACTTTCTTTATAGTAGAACCATCCATTGGTCAAGCAGTGGATGATACATTCACAATTAAGCAAACCATTACCGGAGAGATCTCGTTTATGGCTTCAACATCAGATGTGACCATGAATGGATCAATTAACGGTGTTACGGGTGGTACAGCCAATGGTACTACCACTGCGGTGGTGACCACCAACAATTCAACCGGTTACAATATGACCATTGCTTTTGAAGATAACGCTGGAGATAGCGCTATGTATGGTGATGTCTCAAGTAGTGACGCTATTCATGACTACACTGCTTCCAGTAGTGAACCAACCTATAATTTCCACACTTCCAGTTCATCGGCTGTTTTTGGATATACCGTAAGTTCAGCTGTAGCTGCTGATGCCGACGATTCGTTCAAGGATAACGGAGCTGGTACTTGT
>CAYGKU010000006.1:11331-19636 GCA_964350745.1 uncultured Candidatus Saccharibacteria bacterium
TACTTGTGGAAGTGGTACAAATAAGTACCAAGTATGTTGGATGGAGCCAACCGTAGCTGCCTTCACTATCGTTGACAGAGCCAACGCAGCTACAGATGGAGCTACTACCACTTTGAATTTCCGAGTCTATGTACCAAACTCACCAAGCCCAGCTTTGGTGACAGACACCTATACTGCTACAGCTACCTTGACAGCTGTGACAAATCCGTAATATAAATGTAGTCACACAACTTATGACTACTGGGAATACGCACAACATTGTTTATACTTCTTTTCTCCTGTTGAGTCTGTCCTTATTGCCATGGACAGTCTTGGCTCAAGATAACACTCCCGCTTCAAGCGAGAGTGTTGTTGCGTCTTCCACAGAGGGTAATGGATCAGCTCAGATCACTGAGACAGATAAAGTAGCTCTGACAAAACCTTGGTTTAAAGTGGAGAAATTAAATGGTGATAATGTTCAACAAGGGGATTTCGTAGTTGGTCCCGGAAGAGCTGAGCTTGAAATTAGACCGGGAGAAAGCGTGATCTACGAGATATCAGTAGCCAATAGAATTAGTGATGGTAGGGTCTTTGATCTGGCGGTTGAAGATATTGGTGGTACTGTCGATGGTAGTGAGTCAGTCGTCTTGTTTGGTGACGAGAGAGGTCCTTACACGGTCAAAGACTACTTTGATTTTCCAGAAGATTCTTTTGAGCTTGCCTTGGGCGAGAGAGCCAGAATTCCGGTAACTATCACCATACCACCTGATGCGGAGCCTGGTGGGTATTACGGTAGTGTGTTGGTGTCGACTGTTCGTACCAATGAAGCAGAACAAGTAGACGCTAGTGTGCCGCGGTCACCGATAATTGCTCGTATTGGTACTCTGTTCTTTATAACGGTACCCGGAGACATAGAAACATCAGGAGAAACCAAAGAGATCTCGTTAGCTAATAAAAAGTGGTGGTATGAAAGCGGTCCGATTGATTTTAATATTCTTTATGAGAATACCGGATCGGTTCACTTAGGTCCCTACGGTGAACTGCGCATCAAGAACTTATTTGGTGAAGAGGTAGGTTATGTTGAGTTGGATCCTTGGTTTGTTCTGCCTAAATCATTACGTACCAGAGATGTCTCTTGGGACAGAGAATTATTGCTGGGACGTTATGTGGCCACGGCTCAAATAAACCGTGGTTACGATAATATCGTCGACGAGGTGTCGGTGGTATTTTGGGTGTTGCCATGGAAAATTGTCGGCGGTACCTTCTTGGTCATATTTATAATCATTTTCAGTATTCGCGCCTTTTTCAGAAAGTTTGAGTTTAAACGTAAGGATTAGCTCACTAATATGAGTAGCTTTGTTTACACAAGTGTTCAAGCGGTTCTTTTAACTGTATTAACGCTGGCGGTAATATCTGTATCGGTGGCACAGGTCAGGACCAGTAACAGCTATCAGTTGCAGAGTGATAGTATCAATTTTGGTGGCGGTCTCTCCACTTCCTCCAATTACGAGCTTGAAAGTACCGGAGGAGAGATCGCTACCGGAGAAGCGACCAGTTCTTCCTACCAACTTCATGCCGGTTATCAGCAAATGCAAGAAGTTTACATTAGTATGAGCGACGCTGATCCGGTGGTCATGGATGAGATCGGTGGTATAACCGGCGGAGTCTCAAATGGCACCACTAGCGTAGTGGTCACCACCGATAGTCCAAGCGGGTACTCTCTTACTGTTAAAGCGGAGAATTCTCCGGCCATGCAGAAAGGAGGTGATACCATACCTGATTATAGTCCGTTGGCGTCTCCTGATCCCGATATGTCATTTTTGGTATCGGCCACCACCACTCATTTTGGTTTTTCTCCATCGGGCGATGATATCGTTGACCGTTTTCGCGACAACGGGTCTTTTTGTGACACGGGGTCAAACGATACTCCGCTTACCTGTTGGGACGGACTTTCGACCACTGACATATCAATTGCTGAAGGAGTCACCAATCACCCAAATGGGGCTACCACCACTTTACACTTTAGGGTGGCGGTAGGTAGTGAGTCACCGCTGATTGCCGGAGATTATATTGCTACCACTACTCTTACCGCTTTACCATTATGATCAAAAAAATCTTTCTAGTCAGTATTTGTTGTCTATTTTTTTTACCTAATTTTGTATTAGGTGCTACCGATGAGTTCACTGTCACAACTTTAGTGGGAGGAGATGTCATTCCTCCCACTACACCAACTATGCTGTCAGTAGACCCAATCGCTACTGATCAGATTGATGTGACTTGGAGCACTTCAACCGATAATTTTTTACTTAGCGGGTATGTGCTGTTGCGTGATGGTTCGCCGATTGCTACCACCACCTTAACTTCGTTTTCCGATACCGGTTTGACCGCTGAAACTTTGTATTCATACGAAGTCTATGCTTTTGATAGTTCAAATAATATTTCTACGACGTCAAACGCATTGTCTACCACCACCTTAGCGGTCGTTGTTCCGCCAGTTGCCACCACTACCGACCCAGCTCCGTCTTCCGGTTCGCAAGGCACCAAGGTTGATTCGCTCAATGAGCTTACTATCATAACTACCACCAACAAAGCCACGATCGAATGGGAGACCAATCGTCCCACCAAATACACTTTACGTTGGGGACGTAGCGACCTTTATGAGGGAGGATATATTGTCAGTAACACTTACGAGGAAGAACATTTATCCACCATCACCGATCTGGAGCCCGGCACGGTGTATCTTTATGAAATAAGAAGTATCACTCCATCTGGATCGTCACGACTGCTTCATGTTGGGGAATTCAGGACCAAAGAAATCGAGGTTGCGGTCTCACCACTAAACGTGGAGCGTCTGGTGGCAGTAGTGGAAGGGAACGATGTGCGTCTAAGTTGGCGTTTGCCGAGCGGTTTGGAGAATGTCAGGGTTAGAGTGGTACGTAACTACTTAGGTTACCCTGCCGATCCTTACAACGGCGCGGTGGTCTATGAAGGAGTGGGAACATCAGTACTGGACGAGGAGGCTTTGTCTGATCATTCACCTCAGTACTACACTGTTTTTGTGGTAGATAAGAACGGAAATACTTCCTCCGGCGCGGTGGTGAAAGTGTATAGAAATGATCAAGAGATATTCACAGATAACAACCATCCTTCTATTTTTGATCCTGATCGGACAGCTACTTCTTCTGACGGTTTTACGACTGATGACGGTTATCTTGAGTTTGAAGATGGGGTGATAGCAGAGTTTGGATTTGATAGTAGCAATATCAATATTGAACAAGGCGACAGAATCTTTTCTTTTTTCGATAAAGATATATCACTTCGTGAGAACGAAGCGTTCATTGTCAGTATTCCTTATGGGTCGCTACCAAAACATCTGAAATCCATCGTGGTCACCTTGCTTGACCCAACCGACCATAAACGTAGCTTTTCATTTCTGTTGCGAATCAATAAGGATCGTACAGCTTACGAGGCCACGATCGCTCCGCTAAATGTTGCCGGTATTTCTAGATTGCAGGTTGAGATCTTTGATTTTGAAAGTAGGGTTGTTGGCCTGTATAGAAAGCAGATAATATTTACGCCGGCGGTAATTGATTCAAAAGAGGTATTTTTTCCTGACAAGCTCGCTGGAGCCGCCATTCTCATTTTTCAAATATTTTTATTCATCTTCATTTTAATGTTATTGATCTTTCTGTGGAAAAGAAGAAAAAAGGAAACTGAGGATAATCGGTAGTATTTATCCGCGGTTTTGTCGTATAGTATTAGAGCATGTCTAAAAATCTGCCGGAGTTTTACTTATAAGGTTTCAGACATAATCTAAGAGTTAATTAATTTAGTTTAAAAATATTTTATGGTTCGTGTAGCAATAAATGGTTTTGGTCGAATCGGAAGAACGTTTTTCCGCTTGGCTTATGGCAATCCTGATTTTGAAGTGGTAGCGGTCAATGACCTCGGGGATATTGAGGATCTGGCGTATCTTTTAGAGTACGATAGTTCTTACGGTCGCAGCTCTTTCTCGGTTGGGGTCGAAGAAGGGAAGTTGAAAGTGCAAGGAAAAGAAATTTCGTTTGTACAAGAAAAGGATCCAAAGAACCTGCCATGGCGTGATATGGAAATAGATGTGGTAGTGGAATCGACCGGTTTTTTCACAACTTATGAAGGATCGAAACTTCACCTTGAAGCGGGTGCTAAAAGAGTAGTGGTGTCAGCACC
Organism: uncultured Candidatus Saccharibacteria bacterium; assembly: GCA_964350745.1. GTDB lineage: Bacteria > Patescibacteriota > Minisyncoccia > Phycocordibacterales > UBA918 > OLB19. The sequence continues at coordinate 15,520 of CAYGKU010000006.1, forward strand.
GGTCAAGGATGATCCGGCGGCGGCTGGTGTGTCAGGAGCTACTGTTCTGATGGGGGTTAACGACGACCAGTTGCAGACTTGCCAAATATCATCCAATGCTTCATGTACCACCAATGCCACCAGTCCACTGATCGCTATCTTGAAAGAGTCGATCGGTATCGAAAAGGCGATCTTAAATACCGTTCACGCTTACACCGCTTCGCAGGCCTTGGTGGATAGACCGAACAAAAAGAACAAACGTCTCGGTAGAGCGGCTGCTTTAAATATCGTTCCTACCACCACCGGAGCTGCTATTGCTACTACTATGGCACACACTGAATTGACCGATAAGTTTGATGGGATCGCCATGCGTGTGCCGGTATCAGTTGGATCGATCGTGGACGTAACTTTTATCGCTTCTCGCGATACCACAGTTGAGGAGGTCAACGAGGCTTTGCTTAAAGCATCCAAGGAAGATCGTTGGAAGAATCTATTTGCCGCCACTGATGAGGAGGTGGTATCAAGCGATATTATCGGTTCCAGGGTAGGTTCTATAGCTGACTTGGGCTTCACTAAAGTGGTCGGAGGAAACTTGGTCAAAGTATTAGCGTGGTACGATAATGAGACCAGTTACACGCAGACATTGGTAGAGCATGTAAAGGAGGTTTCCAAACATTTGGTTTAAGCTGTATAAGTTTTTTCAGATCATGTCCGATACGATAAAAAAAATTCATCTGGCCACTGACCATGCCGGTTTCGAGTATAAAGAGGAGATAAAGGTCTGGCTTCAGGATCTCGGTTATACGATAGAGGATCACGGGGCTCACCAGTTAAATGAAGAGGATGACTTTCCGGATCATATCAGTCTGGCGGCCGAAGCGGTCAATCAAGATCCGCAAGGGTCACGTGGGATCATCTTTGGTGGTTCCGGGCAAGGTGAAGCTATGCTAGCCAATAGTTTTCCGCGGGTTCGCGCCACGGTATTCTATGGCGGAGATAGGGAAATAGTTCGTCTTTCACGAGAACACAATGACGCCAACATGCTTTCGGTCGGTGCTCGGTTCGTATCCTTGGACGAGGTTAAGGATGTGATAGCGCTTTGGCTAGAGACCGATGTTTTGACCGATCAGAAGTACACAAGACGTAACCAAAAGATAGAAGATATTACCAACCGGATACATACTTCACCATGACACCGATCGTTCCCGCTATCATTCCCGCGTCTGCGGAAGATATAAAGACGACCTTGCTTGCTTTATCGTTTGCGAGGGAGGTGCAGATAGATGTGGTTGACGGTAAGTTCGTTCCCTTCACTTCTTGGCCCTTTGATCCTCTTGGTGAGCCTGAGGAGGTCAGATCGTTTACTGATGAGTTTACTTTGGAGGTCGATCTGATGGTGGAGGACCAGATAAGAGCGGCTCATGATTGGATCAAGGCCGGAGCTGATATGCTGGTCTTTCATATCGAATCTGTCGACCTCTTAGAACTAAAAACCTTTGCTGAAGGTACGTCGATCTCTATTGGAGTCTCATCCACCAACAACACACCACTTGAAGATCTTTTGTCTTACATGGGGGTGGCTGACTATGTGCAGCTTATGGGAATTGGTGAAATTGGTTCACAAGGACAATCTTTTGATGAAAGAGTGCTTGGTAGGATAGGGGAAATAAAGAAAAATTTTCCCAAACACATGATCAGCATAGACGGCAGTGTCAATAAAGATACCATAAGACGCTTAAAAGAGGCTGGTGCTGATCGCTTTGTTTCCGGTTCGGCTATTTTGAAAGCTTCTGATCCAAAAAAGGCCTACGAAGAGTTGTGTTCAATGGTTGCTTGAGAGAGATATTTCCTGATCTCCAGACTCCGACCCTCTTGATCTAGCGAATACCAACATGGCAAGTCTACTCAATCCCGATCTCGGTTGATATACTACTATTACATATGCGTTATTTATCTTCAAAGGAGGTACAGTTTTTAGAATTAAAAGCCAACCAAATTCGTCAGAGTATCATAGAAATGTTGGTGGCGGCCGGTAGCGGACACACCGCCGGTCCTTTAGGGATGGCTGATATCTTCACTCTACTTTATTTTAAAGTTCTCCAACACGATCCCAAAAATCCTGATTGGGAAGAGCGAGACAGGTTGGTCCTCTCCAACGGTCATATCTGTCCGGTACTATATGCGACGTTAGCTCATGCCGGTTATTTTGAAGTGGAGGAGCTCGTAACCTTGCGCCAGTTCGGTACTCGTCTTCAGGGGCATCCGCACCGCACCACCTTGCCTGGTGTAGAGACCAGCTCGGGTCCGTTGGGTTCAGGACTCTCTCAGGCGGTGGGAATGGCTTTGGCCGAGCGTATGGATAATCCCTACTCCTCAAAATACATCTACTGTCTTACCGGCGATGGTGAATTGAATGAAGGTCAGATCTGGGAAGCGGCGCTTTTGGCCGGTAAGGAGGAATTGCACAACCTGATCGTGATTGTGGATCGTAACGGTATTCAGATCGACGGGTATACCAAGGATGTGATGCCGCTTGAGCCTTTGGCGGAGAAGTTTGAAAGTTTTAATTTTGACGTGCAAGAAGTTGATGGTCACAATATCCGTTCGGTCAATGATGCTATTTTGAAAGCGCAGGCAGTGTACGGTCAGCCATCTTTGATAATTGCTCATACGATAGCTTCCAAAGGGGTGGATGTGTTTGAAAGGGACTTTAGATGGCATGGTAATCCTCCAGGTAAAGGTCCGGAGGACAGAGTGCCAAAAGACGAACAGGCCGAAGTGGCTCTTAAAAAATTACGTACTTTAGCCGGACTGATCTCAACTGATAATATTTCATAAATATGTTAGCTTCACACTTAGATAAAAAAATTGGCACTAAAGAAATGGAAAGTTTACCCAGTCGTAATGGCTATGGTGAAGGCTTGCTTGAGGCAGGAAAGCGCGATGATAGAGTGGTGGCTCTGGCAGCTGATCTTACGGAGTCTACCAGAACGCATATCTTTGCTGAAGCTTTTCCTTCACGATTTGTACAAATGGGCATCGCCGAACAGAACATGGCTTCGGTAGCTTCCGGTATGTCGGCCATGGGCAAGGTGCCGTTCATCGCTTCTTATGCCATGTTCTCACCAGGGAGAAATTGGGAGCAGATCAGAACTACTATCGCTTACAATGATAGTAATGTAAAAATTATCGGCGCCCATGCTGGAGTGTCGGTAGGACCGGATGGTGCTACTCATCAAGCCATAGAAGATATCGCTCTGATGCGGGTAATGCCCAACATGGTCGTGATCGCGCCGGCTGATGTCCATGAGGCGCGCAAAGCGGTCTTGGCGGCCACTAAGTACAACGGTCCGGTATACATTCGAGTGGGGCGAAGTAACACTCCGGTTGTTACCACTACGGAGTCACCGTTTGAGATCGGCAAGGCGGAAGTTTTTTATACGGCAAATTCAGAACACAAAAATAAGGTTGGTATAATTTCAACCGGTACTTTGCTTTATAATTCACTAAAGGCCGCGGAAGTTTTGGAGAACGAAGGAATTGGCGCTTCTGTTTTGCATGTACCTACCATTAAACCGCTCGATACTGAAGCGGTGTTGGCGTTCGCAAAAGATCATGACCTTGGTCTCGTGACGGTTGAAGAACATCAAAAGATCGGTGGTTTGGGCAGTGCCGTTGGTGAATATCTGAGCGAAGTTTTGCCAACCAGGATACTTAGAGTGGGGGTGGATGATCAGTTCGGACAATCAGGTGAACCTGATGAGCTGATAAAACATTATGGTATGGATACAGAGACTATAGTTGAAAGAGCGCGCAAACTGACCTAGTATACCTCACAACAAATCTTTTATATATTCGATATATCGAATATATATTTAAGAAGACAAGTTAATATTTTTTTGGTTATGCCTAGAGTCTCGTCTAATAAATTAAATAAAGGAGACGCACATGAGTTGCTCTTGCAGTTAGCAAAGGTTTTTTCAGGAGTAAAGAAAAAGGATACTGTACCTTTAGCGTAATTGATAATGGAATAGGGATTGACCCCAAATTTAAATCCAAGATTTTTAATATGTTTACCCGTTTGCACAACCAGCAGGAGTATGATGGTACGGGAATAGGCCTGGCTACCTGTCGAAAA
>CAYGKU010000006.1:19646-27202 GCA_964350745.1 uncultured Candidatus Saccharibacteria bacterium
CTTGCAGTTAGCAAAGGTTTTTTCAGGAGTAAAGAAAAAGGATACTGTACCTTTTCTAAAAGCGCTTTTAACAGCCGAAGAGCAAATGATGTTGGCAAAAAGGGTAGCTGTATTGATAATGCTTCGTGATGGAATTTCTACCTATAGGATCGTTCGTGTACTCAAAATGAGCTCATCTACCGTCTCTCGAATGAAATATGATTATGAGACTGGAATGTACGAAGATCTAATAGGAGTACTGGGTAAAAGTAGGAAACAACAAGAAGAGTTCTGGAAAACAATAGACGTAATTTTACAAATGGGTATGCCATCACAGGGTAAAGATAGATGGAAGTGGTTAGATAAACACACTAAACGAACATAAAACCTATTCGATATATCGAATAGGTTTTTATATACCTTGTGATTTTAGGTCGAGGAGAAAGGAAAGAGGAAAGTTTAAAAACCTAGGGTTTTTATAAAATTAAGAGCAAACCTCCGTCCATACTCAGCTGGACAGGGTGGGGAGGGCGGTCTTTAGGATGGAGTAGTTGGATAAATAAGTTTTGCGAGGTTTTGGAAGGATTCTGTTTGGTTGAGACGGATATTGAAAAGTAAAATAAAACTCTCGGCCGGAAGGCTGAGAGTTTTTTTGAAACTGAATTATGGCTGGTACGTTAGTCTATCTTTTTTGCTTCGTATTCGACTGGACGGTCATCCAAGTGTTTCAATAGCTCGTCTCTGGTCAATAATCCTTTTTGTGCGCCGATGTGTTGCACTACCGACATAGAATTGACTGGTCCCCAAGTCAAAGCTTCGGCCGGGGTTTTACCAAGAATGATGGCGGCGGTAAAAGTAGAAGAGAAAGAGTCGCCCGCTCCGGTGCGATCAGTTGGCGGGGCTGGATCTGGATACATTGGCATGTGCCAAGCTTGATCGTCTTCGTCAACCACGTAAGCACCATGTGGACCGTCGGTAATGACCGGTAGCTTTGGACCCAACTCTTTGAATTTACGGATCAGGGTCGGTACATGCTGTTCGTCGGTCTTTAGGATCTCCTGTGCTTCTTCTTTATTACAGAAGAATATTTCGGTAACCTCATACAGGTCTTTTAGAGCTTCAGCTCCGAGTTTGATCTGAAAAGTACCCGGTTGAAATACCAGCTTAGTGTCGTTGTTCTTAACATATTCGGCGATCTCGTGATGGTAAGGCACACCGTGCTCACCGATCGAAGAGAAGTAAATGAACTTTGGAGCTGTTCCAAAATCAGGCAAAATATAAGGGAATTTTTCATGCTTGATCAAAATGGTCCTTTCCGGTCCATAGCGTAGTACATAATGGTAGTTAGTACTCTTATTCTCGTGTAGCTTGACGTAATCGGTGTGTACACCTTCATTGCGCAGAGCTTCAAGGCAGTCTTTGCCATTACGGTCTTGTCCTAGGTTGGTTACTAAAGCGGCGTTAAGCCCCAGACGCTTGGCCGAAACGGCGGCGTTGGGGGAATTACCGACGGCATTTACCACGGTAACGTCAGAGTAAGGTAACTTACCACCGAAAGGCATGTGTAAAGTTTGTCTACCGGTATCAAGATCCTGACTGACATCAGCCGCGTCTTTGTTTAATTCTATAAATGCATCAATGACAATGTCACCAATGGCTACGAAATCATATTGTTCTGACATACAAGTCGATTGTAACACTAATTGTATAAAGTTATTTGGCATCTTGTGGGTAGTGGTCTTGTGTGATAATCTTATTTTCATATGACAGTAACATTAGCGATACAACCACGCACCAAAAAAGATAAGAACAAAGACCAGCACACCGCTGAAACGATTCCGGCGGTAGTGTATGGAGCAAAATTTCCGGCCACTCCGATCATGGTAGATAAGAAAGAATTCAATAAGACCTTTAAAGAGGCGGGAGAATCAACCATCATCGAGTTGGAAGGACTGGAATCCCCGGTTGAGGTTTTGGTTAAAGATGTATCCTTTTCACCTCTAAAGGGAGGGATCGACCATATTGATTTTTATGTAGTTGAAAAAGGGAAGGTGATCACTGCCAATGTGCCACTTCATTACGTTGGTGAGGCACCGGCTGAAAAGGCTGGAGCGGTATTGAACAAGGTGTTGCATGAAGTATCTGTGGTCTGTAAACCAAAGGATCTACCGTCGCATATTGATGTTGATCTATCATCACTTGTGAAAGCTGAGGATAAGATAACTGTTGGTAAATTAACTTGTCCTGATAAAGTTAAGATCGAGCAGGATGAGAACGACATCGTGGTCTTGGCTGAGACGGTAGCCGAAGATCAGGAGGATGAGGAAAGTGTAGGGGTTAATATGGATGATATCGAGGTAGAGAAGAAAGGTAAGGAGGAAGCACCGGCTACCGAGTAAAACTAATGTTCAATTAATTTTTTTAGACCACCCCACCTTCGTTTACGAAGGTGGGGTGGTTTCGTGTGTATTTTATTAGCTGGTAACTCTGATATAATACCAAGATGAAAAAATTAGTGTCTTTGGTTTTGTGTCTTTGTCTTTTACTCATTCCTGAGTTTGGACTCAACGCTCAAGAATCAGAGTCTGAACAACGCAAGCGACTGGAGACCGAACTGCAGAATGTGGAGCGGCAGATCCTTACCCAGCGTAGACTGGTGGAAGATAAGCAGCTTGAAAGACAGTCTCTTGAGAGAGATATCGCTATCATTGATGGGCAGATCAAGCAAGCGCAGCTTGGTATTCAAGCTAGGAACGTGGCGATCACACAATTGTCTTTTCAGATCGGAGAAAAGGAAGAGGTGCTGGAGATCTTGGAAGACAAGCAAACCAAACACAAACAATCTTTAGCAGATCTGATACGCAAATCCGCCATGCTTGATGATTTTTCTTTGGTTGAGGTGGTTTTAAGTAAAAAGAAGTTCTCAGAATTTTTCTCTGAAGTGGAGACCTTTCAATCGATCAAAAGATCCTTGAACGAATCCATCTCTATCTTGCAAGAGATCGAAAGTGATACCATCTCCGAAAAAGATCAACTGGCCAATAAGCAAGAACAGGAGGCGGAGATGAAGCGTATCCAAGAGTTACAAAAAGAAGAGATCGAAAAGAAAGAGGAGGAGAAGAGTGAGATCTTGTCGGTGACCAAAGGAGAGGAGGATGCTTATCGAGAATTACTTGAGTCACAACAAAAGACCGCCGCTCAGCTTCGTAACGCACTTTTCCAACTACTCGGTGGCGGAGGTGGAATTCCGTTTCCGGAAGCGGTAGAGTTGGCTAAGTATGCTGAGAGCAAGACCGGGGTGTCAGCCGCTCTTATCTTAGCGATCCTTGAACAAGAAACCAATCTCGGTTCACACTTGGGAAGTTGTGTCTATAACGATATGCGTGGTGGGAAAGAGGTGATGCATCCCGATCGTGATGCGCCAATATTCCTGGCAATAGCTGAAGCTCACGGTTTTGATCCTAGAACCAGACAAGTCTCTTGTCCGATAGTTAACAGCAGTGGTGAGCGTTATGGCTGGGGAGGAGCGATGGGTCCATCACAGTTCATCCCTTCCACTTGGGCTATTTACGGTGGTTTGGTCAATAACGGTAGTGGCTGGGTATACAGCCAAGTTAATGATGCTATCAGGGCCATAAATGGCGGAGGTATTGCCAATCCATTTAGTAACCGTGACGCTTTCTTGGCCACCGCTTTATTGTTGCGTGATAATGGCGCCAACGGCTCACATAACAGCGACCGAATGGCGGCTCTGCGTTATTATGCCGGCTGGGGAGGAGCCAACAACCCGGCCAACGCTTTCTATGGTGATCAGGTGATGAATAGAAAAATGAGAATCGAAGGCGATATCAGGGTCTTAGGTGGGGGGTAAGATCAATGCTTGCTAAATTATATATATTTGCTATAGTTGTCGCATTATGAAAACTGAAATTCATCCGGACAATTACCGTCTTGTTATATTCCACGATAACTCAAATGGAGAACGCTTTTTGGTTGGTTCAACCATTAAGACTTCTGCTACTGACAAATGGACTGATGGTAACGAATACCCGATAGCTTACGTCGATGTTTCCAGTACTTCTCATCCTTTCTATACCGGACAGGAGAAAGTGATGGACACAGCGGGTCGAGTGGAGCGCTTCAAGGCCCGAGCTTCACAGGCGGGTTCAAGTCGTAAGAAGAAAGGTTAGCCCAAGAACCGCCCAGATCTCGCGTGCGAGGGCTGGGCGGTTTTTTGATACAAGAAACCATCAGGACCGCGATGTTTTCAAAAAATTATGTATGGAATACGATCAAGAAGAAATACAAACTTTTAGAGATGATCAAAAGACGCAATACATCGCGCAGCAATTTGATGACCTCGCCCAAAAACTAAGCGCCGCGCAAAAATTTGAGCAGGATGAGCCGGAGATGGCGGAGTTGGCCAAAGAAGAGATCGTCACTATTTCCTCCCAACAAAAAGAATTGTACGAAGAAATGAAAAGAATACTGGAAACCGCCAAGGAAGAAGAGGCTAAGCCTTATGGTGTGATGCTGGAGGTTCGAGCCGGAGCTGGGGGTGATGAAGCTGCTTTGTTTGCTGAAGAGTTGGCTAGAATGTATCTGGCTTATGCTGAGACCAAAGGCTGGACCACTTTAGTGGATCATGAGTCACCAAGTGCGTCCGGCGGTTATAAAGAGGCGGCTTTTGAAATAATCAACCCTCAAGCTTATGATGATCTGCGTTATGAGACCGGAGTGCATCGAGTGCAACGAATTCCGGTTACGGAAAAATCCGGTCGCATTCACACTTCGACCGCGTCTGTGGCTATATTGCCGTTTCGTCATAAACCAACCATTGAGATCAATCCTTCCGATATCGAAATGGGTTTTTCCCGTTCCGGGGGAGCTGGTGGGCAGAATGTCAACAAAGTTGAAACCGCGGTACGTTTGGTCCATAAACCAACCGGTATCGAAGTGCGTAGTCAGTCAGAGCGATCGCAGTTGAAGAATCGCGAAAAAGCCATGAGTATCTTGACGGCTAAGCTGGAAGCCATGCATGAAGAAGAAGAAGCTAAAAAACACGCTTCGGAAAGAAAAGGACAGATCGGTACCGGCGATCGTTCAGAAAAGATCCGCACCTATAACTTCCCGCAAAATCGTATCACCGACCATCGTATCAAAGTATCTTGGCACAATATAGAAGAAGTGATGGGTGGGCAACTTGGCGTTATTGTTAAGGCTTTGTACGATTTTAAAGAAGGTCTTGGCGAGGAAGAGGGTGAAAATTGATCGTCTCAAAAACGGTTGCGGATAAGATATAAATATGTTAGCATCACGTTTGCATATTTTGCTTTAAATTAATTATGTCAACACAAACAAACAACGAAACATTGATCAAACGCCTGTTTAGCGCAGGGTCACATTTTGGTTTCAAGAAAAGCCGACGTCATCCGTCTGTTGTGCCTTTTCTATTTGGTACAAAAGAAGGGAATGATATTTTCAATCTTGAACAAACCGCGGAACTTATTAATAATGCAAAGGAGGTCTTGAACGAAGCCGGCAAGAACGGGAAGACAGTTTTATTTGTCGGTACCAAGGATGAGATCCTAAAGATCGTGCAAGGAACAGCAGAAAAGCTCGAAATGCCATACGTAACCAATCGCTGGATCGGTGGTATGCTTACCAACTTGCCTGAGATCAAAAAGCGTATCGCTCGTTTGAATCAACTGGTAAGCGAAGGAGAGTCAGGAGAACTGGAACGAAAGTATACTAAGAAAGAACGTCTGATGCTGGGACGTGAGGTCAATAAACTTAGTTTCAACTTCAAAGGTGTCAGTACAATAACCAAAGCTCCTGATCTGGTCGTGGTGGTTGACCCAAGACATGATCATATTGCCGTTAAAGAAGCTAAGCAAATGAATGTACCTATCATCGGTATCTTGAGTTCTGACTGTAATGCTTCAGACGTTACTTATCCGGTGCCGGTCAATGATACTTTGCAAGAAAGTGTAAAAGTTGTATTGCAAGAATTGGCCGAAGCTTTTACTGCCGGAAAAGCAGAATACACTCCAAAACCAGCCACTAGAAGTACAACTTCAGTTAGAACTGAAAGTCGTCCACGTACTGCCCGTTCATAATTTGGCGTGGTTGATCTGCCGTGAACTTTGTTCTAAAGTAATTTGCAAAAATTACTTAACTTTAAATTAAATAATAATTCACAAAAATAACTATGGAAATTACATCAGCACAATTAAAGGAATTAAGAGATCGAACCGGGATCTCAGTAATGCAATGTAAGAAGGCTCTGGAAGAAGCTGAGGGCGACATGGAAAAAGCAGTTATTATCTTAAAGAAGAAAAGAAGTGAAGCGGCTGACAAAAAATCAGATAGAGAGCTCGGAGCCGGCGCGGTGGGGGCTTACGTACACAACACCAACGAAGTAGCATCTATGGTGCTACTGGCTTGTGAGACAGACTTTGTGTCCAAGAACGAAGAGTTTGTGGCTTTGGCTCGTGAGATCGCTATGCAGATAGCCGCTACTAACCCTACGTATATTTCACGTGGCGACGTTTCTAAGGAGGCTTTAGAAAAAGCGGAAGAGGTTTTCAAAAAGGAGGTAGAGGATAAACCGGCTGAGATGCAAGCTAAGATCTTGGAAGGTAAGATGTCATCCTACTTCAAGGAGCAGATCTTGCTAGAACAACCTTTTATTAAAAATCCGGATACCACTATCGGAGAGATGATCTCCGGAGCGGTGCAGAAATTTGGTGAGAACGTTTCTGTTGCTAAGATATCCAGACTAGCGGTCAAATAGGATCCATATTTTGGTGTATAATGTTATCCATGTTTAGTGCTGGATCCTTAGTTGTGCTTAGTGTCGGTTCTTTTTTGCTGTACGGATTGTTTGTTTCTCTGGAAAAAAGAAGAGGAAGGCGTTTTCTTCTGGATAGATTTAGAGAAGTGCTTGATAATATAGTGGTAGCAATAGCAACTTTTTTTGCCAAATGGTACAACTATCTTAGTCGCTATATTATCCAGCTTTCTTGGTATTACAGCATTCATAAATTCCTGCGGTTTATTCTGACGTTCTTGGTGAAATCTTATGACAAGCTGGAACTGGCTTTTATGAACAACAAGGCACGAGCGCGTGTCCTTAAGAACGAAAAGAGAAGTTTTCAAAACGAAGGGCACTTACAAAAAGTGGCTGAACACAAAGTTTCTACCACTTTGACCGATAAGCAAAAAGAACGCCTTAAAGCACAAAAGCTGGAAGGGAACTAATACCATCTCTAACAAACAATCACCCGCAAACCGTATAATTTTGGCTGCAAAGTAAGGTGAATTGCCGAAGGCAAGAGAGGATACTCTGGGGTATAAGGTGAATTATCGAAGGCAAGAGAGGGTGCCCTGGGGCACATCGTCTCGAATTATACATATTTCAATATGTATAATTCTCCGACTCGCTTTTCGCTCAAAATTCTACAATTTATTAACGGGTGAAGGTTTATTAGATATGGTATAAGACTGCTTTTTGCCAATACCTGCATTCAACCCTGAACCGCACCACCTAAAAACATAAACGCCAGTGGCGTAAA